>JABDLH010000084.1 GCA_013003145.1 Flavobacteriaceae bacterium
TTCAGGTCGTAGATGATCCACTCCTGGTCTGCATAGCGGGACCGGAAATGGCGTGAGATTAAGGGCAGTACATTGAAGTCGGGTTCAATATTGGCAAAATAGATTCCGTCTGCGGTTAGCTGGAATCGAACAAAGGCTTCCATCCGGTGCTTTTCACGACCCACCTTGCGAGCCAACTGTTCGATGCGAAGGACCATCTCGTTCCCGAGATCTGTGCGAACTGCACGTACTTCTGAAAAGATTCTTTGTATATAGGATAATAACAGTCGCTCAATACCTTCCTGCTCACTGAGAAAAGCAAAATAGATCTCTTTTATGGCCTGCCCGTTTTTCTTTCGTATACCGTTCCATACCCTTTGAGCCAGGGCCGTATCGGTAACGATATAGACGGCATCCGAGAACAACCCGTGCTGACCCTGGTCTGCTCTTTGGATATCCGCAGTGATGATCTTATCACTGTAGGTCTTAAACACTGCGGTCAGAAAACCGTTAAAACTTCCGTCGTAAAGTAAAATTGTAGCTTGTTCCATGATCAATTGAATAAACTGAGTTGATTAGAGTGAAGGTGCCTGTATTTGCTATGAGACTGCTGTAAGATCAGTGCTTTTAAGTTGCCTGCTTCCCGGTCCCTGTGATAGACATCTGGGGAGGCACAGGTAATAAAGTATTTGGCCCGGTTCAGGGCCAGCTGGAAGCGGGAGAGGTGATCCCAGGTAAGCGCGCGGTGTCTCCGGGCTTTTAAAATACTGTGAACACTTTTGATCCCGATCCCGGGCACCCTCGCCAACAGTTGTTTATCAGCCGTATTTATATCAACGGGGAACAGCTGTAAATTGCGGAGGGCCCAGCTGAGCTTGGGGTCTATATCGGTATCGAGGAAAGGCTTTTGCTCATCCAATAATTCTTTCACAGAAAAACCATAAAACCGCAGCAGCCAGTCGGCCTGGTATAAGCGATTCTCCCGTAGCACGGGAACCTGGGAACCCAAGGCAGGCAAACGGGTGTCTGTAGCCACGGGGATGTAGCCCGAATAATAGACGCGTTTCATTCCGTAATTGCGATAGTAATGGGTGGCACTGTACATGATATCCCTGTCAGACTCGCCCGTCGCACCAACGATCATCTGGGTACTCTGGCCGGCCGGAGCATATTTAGGAGTATGGCGGTTCACCTTTAACTCGTCCCGGTAACGGATGATCTCGTTCTTTACCTTATTCATGGGTTGGGTAAAGTCTTCGTGCCGCTTATCAGGAGCCAGTAATTTTAAACCGGAAATGGTGGGGATCTCTATATTGACTGACAGGCGGTCCGCGTACAGACCGGCCTCGTACATGAGTTCATCACTAGCGCCCGGAATGGATTTCAGGTGGATATACCCATTAAAGTTCTCCTCGAGCCGAAGCTTCTTCGCCACGGCGATCAATCGCTCCATGGTATGGTCTGCACTCTTAAAGATACCGGAGCTCAGAAAGAGCCCCTCAATATAATTACGGCGGTAAAAATTAATGGTCAGGTCTACCACCTCCTGTATCTTAAAAGCAGCTCTTGGAATATCATTGCTTTTACGGGTGACACAGTAGGCACAATCAAAAATACAGTGATTGGTGAGCAATATTTTCAGCAGGGAAACACATCGCCCATCTTCTGTATAACTATGGCAGATTCCCATTCCTGTGCTATCGCCCAGGCCTTTGGATGTATTTTTCCGGTTACTGCCGCTGCTGGCACAGGAGACATCGTATTTAGCGGCATCGGCCAGGATACTTAATTTCTCACGAATTCTGTTATAATCCATTTCCAGGTTAAGTTTGTTTGGAGCTATTCAAATAGGTTCAGTTGCATTCCGATGGTCGCTGATGCGTCCAAAGCAGGGGAGGTTTGTACCCTTGACCGTTTTCTTCTTCGCACCAGGCCGGGTTGTTGCCCCTGTTCCTCCATTCCCTTTCGTGCCCAATCGGCCAATTTCTGCTGTAGTATCATAGCGCTGTATTTGTAATCATTCCAAAATTATGGAAATATTCCTAATATTGGAAATAATCCAAATTAAATTTTGGAAATACTCCAAATTTTGTACTTTTGAGGAGGGCCCGGAGCGCTGATGCGACAGGAGCAGCATCGGGATAGACAGGGGCTTATTCACAAATCAAGTAGATATTATGGACCAGGAGTTAACGATTAAGAGATTCACCGAAGTTCGCAGGGAGTTGGGGTATACCCAGGCGGAGTTCGCCCAGTTATTAGGCATATCCAGTACTACCGCGGATATTGAAAGAGGGAGGACCAAACTATCGGGTAAAGTGGTGGCTGAACTCCTGAAAACCTTCAAGATAAATCCGCTGTGGTTATACGGGGAAAGCGATCAGCAATACCTGGAAACAGCCAATGTGAATGTCATTCCAAAGGTGGTCACTGTAGATTCTGCTGACCGCGATAATATGGTCCTGGTCAATGCTAAGGCAGCAGCCGGATATCCTCAGAACATTCAGGATACGAGTTGGTACCAGCAATTGCCAGCGTTTGACCTTCCCTTACCTGAGTTCAGGAATGCCACTTACCGGGGATTCCAGGTAGAAGGGGACAGTATGCTGCCCAACCTAAGGCCGGGGGAGTGGGTACTTGCCAAGGCTGTAGAGAGTCTAGAAGATGTAAGTGCCAATAAGATGTATGTGGTGGTATTGCAGGATGCGGTACTGGTCAAAAAGATAGAAAGGCCGCCTAACAGCAGGAGGGTAATGCTCATTTCCCTCAACGAAACCTACCCGCCCTACGAGGTAGATCCCCAGCAAATACAGGAGCTCTGGCAGGTGAGTAGTAAGATTACCTTTGGTCTTGATGCAACCACCGAAAAAGGTTTATTGAAGCAACTGCAGGAATCCATGGATGACCTAAAGCGTCAGCTTGGTAAATCTTAATGAACAAACACTCTTAGAGAATTAATAACCTACAGCCGTATCGTCACCCCTTGGATCGGCTCCGCCTTCCAGTCGACCATCCTCTAAGACCTTTATGGCATCTACTTTCCCGATCACCGGGGTACGCCCCTGGTTGATATGGTATCCTTTAGACTCCAGGGTACTGATCAGCTCTGCTGAAAAAGCCTCGGGCTCAAAGACGATCTCGTCCGGCAGCCACTGGTGATGAAACCTCGGGGCATTTACAGCCTCCTGCATGCTCAGGTTAAACTCCTGTACGTTGAGAATGGTTTGTGCCACTGCGGTAATAATGGTAGAACCACCCGGGGTACCCACCACCATCCATAGCTTTCCATCTTTTTCCACTATGGTCGGGGTCATACTGCTCAGCATTCGCTTACCTGGTGCTATACTATTGGCTTCGGCACCGATAAGACCAAACATATTGGGAACACCAGCCTTAGCACTGAAATCGTCCATTTCATTGTTGAGGAAAAATCCCAGTTCATCAGAATAGAGTTTAGAACCGTAAGCCCCGTTCAGGGTGGTGGTCACCGAAACAGCATTACCCTCCGAATCCACTATAGAATAATGTGTCGTCTCCATACTTTCAGCCATTTGCACCTGTCCTTCCCGGATGTTCTCTGAAGGCGTGGCCTGCTTAAAACTGAAATCGGCCATCCTTTCCTGCAGGTAACTCTCACTGAGCAGGTAATCCAGGGGGATTTCTACGAAGTCCGGGTCTCCCAGGTAGTAATTCCGGTCGGCGTATGCCCTTCTGAAGGCTTCGGTCAGCAACTGTATGGATTCTGCACTGTTGTGCCCGAATTTCGACAAATTATAGGGGGCGATCATCCTGAAGATCTGGTTCATGGTCACCCCTCCGCTGCTGGGAGGACTCATGGAAATAATTCGCAGGTCCTCGTAATTAAATATAACGGGCTGTCGCCATTTGGCCTCGTACGCGGCCAGGTCTTCGGTGGTCACATAACCTCCCCTGTCCTGTATGAAATTGGCCAGGGTCTGGGCTATTTTGCCTTTATAAAAAGCGTCCCTCCCGTTTTCTGAGATTTGTGTGAGTGTTGCTGCAAGGGCAGGGTATTTCAGGCTGTCACCGGCCTTACACTGGGTGTAGAAAAAGGTGCTGTCCCCGCTGACTTCCAGGATCTCATCCCGGTATTTAGCTAATCGTTCTGCTTGATTTTCGGTGACGACCACCCCGTTTTTGGCCAGGGCTATGACAGGAGCAAAGATCTCCTCTATGGGAAGGGAACCAAATTTTTTATGAACCTCGAAGACCCCTGCTACGGTTCCCGGAACCCCGACTGCGGTCGCCCCTATCCTGCTTTTTCCCGGGATCACGTTCCCGAGAGAATCCAGGTACATATCCTTATGAGCAGCTAGGGGAGCCATTTCCCTGTAGTCGAGCGCACCGACATCTCCGTCAGCTTTCCTGTAGACCATAAAACCCCCACCTCCTAAGTTGCCGGCAAATGGGTAAGCCACGGCCAAGGCCATCTCTGTAGCCACCATGGCATCAAATGCATTACCGCCCTTCTTCAGGATTTCCACGCCTATCCGGGATGCTTCTTCCCTGGCCGAAACCACCATAGCCTTCTCGGCTACAAATCCGGTGGGTTCTGCTTCTTTCCGGGCACATGAAAAAACAAGTAAAAGAGGGATCAGGTAAATGAGTCGTCGCATAGTCTCAGGTATTTAGCTTTGGCAAAAGATATAACTTCTTCAAAAAATAAGGTGAATTCAATTTCAAAAGCCGTGTAGTGTTCTTGCAGGTCTTCTACGGCAAAATTCATTTTACTGCGATTCTGAGTTCGGCGGTTCATCCCGTTCAACACCCGGGAGATCCCGTCAATAGAGGCATAACTCAATAACCAATTGTCGGTGACCAGGTAGGGCATCATCCGTTGTACCCCTTCGGGTAAGATCTCGAAATTAGTCTCGAGCAGGTCATAAAACCGATCTGTATACAGGGGTAGGGGCATGCTGGAGTAGCGCTGCCAGTTCTTGGCGAGGAAATGATCGTAAAATATGTCGACGATCACCCTGCTGTAGTGACTGTAATTCTTATGCAACCGCTTGCTACTCTGTTTGGCAATGGGATGTGCGTCGGTAAAAGTGTCGATGGCGCGGTGCAATAATATTCCTTTTTGTATCCGCTCCGGGTAATGCTTAAACTTATTGCCACGGATACTGTCTGCTATAAAATTCCCGATGGTGATCTCGTCATCTTCAAAGGAAAGGTAGATATGCGCAAGGAAATTCATAGGTAACCGCTTAGGGTCTCGAATTTACAAATTCACAACACAGCATCCTCATAAGAGATGTATATTTGCCAAAAAGTAAGAAGAACATATGACACTGATCAAATCCATTTCAGGGATAAGGGGTACCATTGGAGGTCGCCCGAACGATAACCTCACACCTATAGATACTGTAAAATTTGCCGCGGCTTACGGGCGATGGCTGCAAATGCATACGGGCCGGATGGCATTAAAAGTGGTCATTGGTCGCGATGCGAGGATATCCGGGGAAATGATACAGAATTTAGTGGTCTCTACCTTGGTTGGTTTAGGTATTGATGTGATAGATCTCGGTCTCTCTACTACGCCTACAGTAGAGATCGCCGTTCCCCTTGAGAAAGCTGATGGAGGAATTATACTTACCGCCAGCCATAACCCCAAGCAGTGGAATGCTTTAAAATTACTTAACGGGAAAGGTGAATTCCTGGATGCCGCACAAGGTGCTGCCATCCTGGACATCGCGGAACGTGAAGATTTCAGTTTTGCAACCGTAGATTCCCTGGGATCGGTCTTGAATAATGACGCATATATGGATATTCATATCGATGAAGTCCTGGACCTGGAATTGGTCGATGCGGATGTCATCAGGGAGAAAAAATTTAAAGTAGTTGTAGACGGAGTTAATTCATCAGGGGGTATTGCCATCCCCATGCTGCTTGAAGCCTTAGGGGTGGAAGTCGTAAAACTATATTGTGATCCTACCGGCCAGTTTCCCCACAACCCTGAACCCCTTAAAGAACACCTCGGTGATATCTGTAAAATGGTCGTGGCGGAGAAAGCAGATTTTGGGATCGTGGTGGACCCCGATGTGGACCGACTGGCCTTTATCAGCAATGATGGAGAAATGTTCGGGGAAGAATACACCCTTGTTGCCTGCGCAGATTACGTCTTAGGAAAGCGTAAAGGAGATACAGTGTCTAACCTATCGTCGTCCAGGGCTTTGAGGGATATTACGGAGAAGCACGGCGGGAAATACCACGCGGCGGCAGTAGGTGAGGTGAACGTAGTGTCGCAAATGAAAGAAGTAAATGCCGTTATCGGCGGTGAAGGTAATGGGGGAATCATTTACCCTGCAAGCCATTACGGAAGGGATGCCCTGGTAGGTACTGCCTTGTTCTTAATGTTGCTTTCAGAAAGGGGAGGAACAGTGGCAGAATTAAGGGCTTCATACCCGGCTTATTTTATGAGTAAAAAGAAAATAGAGCTTACCCCGGAGCTGAATGTGGATACGCTGCTCCAAGAGATGGCAGCTAAATACAGCAAAGAAGACATCTCTACCATAGACGGAGTTAAGATCGATTTTGCAGAGAGCTGGGTACACCTGCGTAAATCTAATACAGAACCCATCATTCGTATCTATACAGAAGCTAAGAGTCAACAAGAGGCTGATGCATTGGGGGACAGGATTATGGATGAGATCAGGACGACGGCCGGGATCACCTCCTAGTCCTCGCGCTTAATTTATAAACCCCGGTTTCCCGGGGTTTTTTTTTGATGAAAAGAAGCTATTATAAAAGATCAGGACTCTGCTTTTTTTCGATGTTTCCATCGGCGGTGTGTCCATAAGTAATAAGCGGGAGCCGTGCGGATTCTATCCTCTGTCAGTTGCATAAAAGTATCCGTTATCTCGTGTTCTTTGGTATTGCCGCCACTCAAGGTAATTGGCACCAATTCGAAAGTATAATAGCCCCTTTTAATTTTAGTGACGCGGGCGAAATATACTGCCAGGTCCAATTTGCGCGCAAGGTCTTCCGGACCGGTGAAGATGGGGACATAATGTCCCATAAAATTATTCCAGTATTTGGCCCGGTGTTTTTGCGGAGATTGGTCGGCTACTATTCCATATAAGGATCTTATACCATCTTTCTCGTTCTTGACAATGGTCCGGACCGTCTCTTTCTGGTGAATGGGTTCTGCTCCCCATTTAGAGCGGATTTTTCGTACCAGCTGGTCAAAATAATGATTGTTGATCTTCTGGTATACGGCATACCCTTTAGATTTTATCACCCTGTTCAGGATAACACTCCATTCCCAGTTCCCGTAATGTGCAGTAAGCACCAGGGTGCTCTTATGCTTTTCAGACTCCAATAAGGTTTCCAGGTTTATAATGCGGTAGTGCTTCTCCAGTTGCGCCTGGCTGAAGTTCATGGTCCTGGTCATTTCCAGGAACATATCGCACATATGTTTGTAGAACTCTTTCCGGATTCGGAGGAGTTCTTCTTCTTCTTTCTCCGGGAAACAGAGTTTTAGATTGTCTAAAACGACCTTTTTCCGATAGCCCACAACATGGAATACCAGTACGTAAATGACGTCTGATACACCGTAGAATAAACGGGACGGAAGTACGGAAAGTAACCACAAAAAGGGGTAGGAGAGGATGTAGATGAGTAGTTGCATGCAGTATTTTACTGTGGGCAAATATACTTATATTTGGCCCTAAATTATGCTCTGCCTATGAATATTGCCCTGGTTACCCTGGCTGTGATCGCAGCAAACGCCCTTGTATCGATTAAAGGGTTTAATGATCTTAGTTTTTTTGAGCGTTATAAATTCGGGATTGGCCAGATCCAGGCGGGTCAAAAGGAGCGAATGATCACTTCGGGTTTTCTCCATGTAGACATCGCCCACCTTTTCCTGAATATGTTTACCCTCTTTTTCTTTGCCGATGTGGTTATTGCCTGGTTTGGCTCTGTAAAGTTCCTATTACTCTATTTTGTGAGCTTAGT
>JABDLH010000121.1 GCA_013003145.1 Flavobacteriaceae bacterium
CAACAACCCCCACGGTCCTATCGCTGTAGGTTTCTCCCTATTCCCGCTGACCTCTCCCATCGTGATGATGATGCGTCTGCCGGGGGGCATAGGGGCCGGTGGTGTGCCGATTTGGCAACTGCTGACCTCCCTTGTACTGCTTTTTGGTACATTTATGGGTATCGTATGGCTTGCAGCCAAGATTTACAGGGTAGGGATACTCATGTATGGTAAAAAACCATCCTACAGGGAATTAATTAAATGGCTTAAATACTGATGTTGCAACAGGATTCAGGAAAATCTAAAGTGGAAGAGATCCTCAAGGAGGACGTTTGGCAAACGATCAAAGAATTTCTCAACCTGGGATTGCACCTGGGAGAAGGGGAAGGCTCTATACATATAACGATTGGGTTGTTATTGTTGCTCACACTGGCGTTTATCGTTACTTCTTTCCTGTTAAAATGGTTGAGAAAGATCCTTACAAGGAAGATGGAAGGGGACGATAAATTAAAGTTTATCAGTGTCTTTAAATTTATTAAATACATCGTCTACCTGGGGGTTATCGTGGCCACTATGAGTTCTGCCGGGATCAACATCACCCTACTGCTTACGGCATCTGCCGCGCTTTTTGTGGGATTAGGCCTGGCGTTGCAGGAACTCTTCCAGGATATCATAGCAGGAATTTTCATCATTTCAGACAAATCACTGCATGTGGGCGATATTGTTGAGGTAGAAGGCAAGGTTGGAAAAGTCTTCGAAATTAAACTGCGATCTACCAGGGCCTTAACACGGGATGACAAGGTGCTTATTATCCCCAACCACAAGTTCCTGAGCGACATTATCTATAATTATACCCAGAACCATAAGACCACCCGGGAATCCGTCTCTGTTGGGGTTGCCTATGGCAGTGATGTGCAGTTGGTCACCGAGCTTTTGCTAGACTCCGTAGCCGAACTGAAAGGCGTTCTCAAAAACCCCAAACCCTTCGTGCTGTTTAATGATTTCGGAGATTCGGCACTGCTGTTCTCTATAAATTATTTTACCTCAGATAGTTTTACTGCCCCACGGGTTAAAAGCCAGATCCGCTACGAGATAGACGCTAAATTCCGGGAAAACAAGGTCAGTATTCCATTCCCGCAACGCGATGTGCATATTATTCAGCAACAGCCTTTTCGCCACAGTAGCGTAGGAAAGAATGAAGAAGGGGAGGGCTCTTGATATGAACTGGACCTACTTCAGACTTTTTTGTTTATTCGCGATGATCTACACTGCAAGTTGGTCTCAGAGTACAGACCTGTTCCGGGCAGAATACACTATTTTGCCTAAAGATGATTCGGATATTCGGGTAGCCAGGTATCGCTTCCTGGTCAATGTGCCCTTTAAAGTCAACGAGGACCAATACCTGGTAACAGGGGCCGAATATAACCAGATCGCCGTAGGAAGTGAACGGGAGTTACCATTTGATGAACGGCAGATAGAAAAATTACATGTGCTCGATCTCAACCTGGGGTATATCTTCAAATGGAATGAAGACTGGCGTTTTGTCGCTATCCTCAGTCCCCGCCTGGCTTCTAACCTTGTGGGTGGAATACAGGGAAGGGACCTGAAGATGAATGCTTCGGCGGTTTTCTGGAAAGAGATGAAAGATGCCGAGAAACCTTACAGGCTTGTCCTGGGGCTAAGCTATAACGCGACCACCGGGCTTCCCTTTCCATTACCCCTGGTGAGTTACTACAAACGCTTTCACCCGGAATGGTCATATACCCTGGGAATACCGAAAAGTCAGTTTAAATACCATGTGGATAAACGCCATACTTTGGAAACGGCACTGTTTTTGGATGGCTATTTTGTGAACATACAGGATGACCTTATTTTTGACGATTCCTCAAGGGCTGCATCTATTTCGCTCTCAGCCCTGGTAGCGGCATTGGGTTACCAGTATAATATCGATAAGAATTTATCCCTTTTCGCCTTAGCGGGATACACAGTAACACAAGATGGCGTGCTCAGGGACGACAGGAGAAAGAACGTGTACGTGCTCAATGACCGGGGAAATATTTATTTTAGAACCGGATTTAAGGTCTCACTATTTTAAAAAAAAATTGCAATGTCAAAAATACTTGTTATAGAAGACGAATCCGCTATCAGGAGGGTTCTGGTTAAAATATTATCAGAAGAGAACCAGGCCTACCAGGTAGAAGAAGCCGAGCACGGTACTGGGGGCTTGGATCTCATCAAGAAGAATGATTACGACCTCGTTCTTTGCGACATCAAAATGCCGCGGATGGATGGGGTAGAAGTACTGCAGGAAGCGCGTAAAATAAAGCCCGAAATTCCTTTTATAATGATCTCCGGGCATGGAGACCTGGATACTGCCGTGAACACCATGCGCCTGGGAGCTTTTGACTATATCTCCAAACCACCGGATCTGAACAGGCTGCTGACCACGGTGCGCAATGCCCTGGATCGTAAGGAACTGGTCGTTGAAAACAAGATCCTGAAGAAGAAGGTGAGTAAGAATTACGAGATGGTTGGTAAGAGCAAGGAGATAGATACCATCAAAGAGATTATTGACAAAGTGGCACCAACAGATGCCAGGGTACTCATTACCGGGGAGAATGGTACGGGGAAAGAACTCGTCGCCCACTGGATCCACCAAAAGAGCGAACGCAGTGATGCAGCCTTTATCGAGGTCAACTGCGCGGCCATTCCATCTGAGCTGATAGAAAGTGAACTTTTTGGCCATGTCAAGGGAGCTTTTACCTCGGCCGTAAAGGACCGTGCTGGAAAATTTGAAACGGCGAACAAAGGAACCATCTTCCTGGACGAAGTAGGAGACATGAGCCTTTCTGCCCAGGCAAAAGTACTACGTGCCCTACAGGAAAATAAGATTTCCCGGGTGGGATCGGATAAGGATATTAAAGTTGATGTCCGGGTTGTAGCGGCCACCAATAAGGACCTTCAGAAGGAGATCGCCGAGGGTAAATTCAGGGAAGACCTGTACCACAGGCTGGCTGTTATCCTGGTCAAGGTCCCCGCTTTAAATGACCGGAGAGAGGATATCCCTTTATTGATCGAACATTTCTCGGCCAAGATCGCGGAGGAGCACGGAAGTAGTCCTAAGAAATTCAGCGCAAAGGCAATAGATCTTCTCAAGGGTTACAACTGGACCGGGAATATACGGGAACTCCGCAACGTGGTGGAGCGCCTCATCATCCTGGGTGGAGATGCTATTTCTGAAGAAGACGTTAAGCTCTTCGCCAGTAAATAATCCTATAACATCATTGGGGATTATTTAGCACAATCCAGTAAACGGGTCATAGCACGAGACGTAATCAGTTGGGTGCGGTAATGGTAGTATTGCTGCGCTTCAGACAGATCTTTCCGCAGCAGTTGCTGTTCTGAGAACTTATAGATCTTTTCAGCGAAATCAAAGGCTTCTTCGCAGTTAACCGTTTCCACTACCAAATCCAGTGATTCCTTATATCCCTGCAGGGAGCGGTCAATGCGCTCCTGCATGGCAACGGTATCTTTGATAGCGGGATCATTGATGATTTCCCCGGCATCCATCTGCAGCAACTCGTCTGCATATGGGCTGATATGGAACAATTCGTGCTGCTTGATCGCCTCTTTGGTTTCCAATGTGAGTTCCAGGGATTTATACAATAGGATTTTACCGCCCCGCATACTTCCGGCTTTTGCAGCTCTTTTAAGAAGCTCCAGGCTTTCCATAAGAATATCCCCGGCCTTTTTGCAGCCACAGGAGTCCATCTGTTTCCTGGAGTTTTCTACCGCGTTGATGGCTTTGTAGGCATGGTAGCGCGACATTTTGAGCTCCGTGGCAGCGATGGCTTTTTCGGTTTGTGATTGTATGTAGGAAATATTGGATCCGGCGTAGGCACAGTCTTCCTTTTTTCCAAAGGAAGACAGGATGATCCAAAGACAGAGCAATAGTAGGTGAAAGCCTGTTTTCATGGCGTAAGTATTTGAATATGTAGGATTTGGGAAGATTAAAGATAGCGGTGATGGGCTGTGCCGCCTCAATTAATCGTCGAAAAGATCGATTGTTGGGTTAAACTAGTCATATGGAACTGCTTATAAGCCACATAAAAGGAATTTTGAACCTTAGGAACAGCTCCGACCCGAAAAAATGTTATTTTCCATGCATGAAATCGATAGAACCGGAAAAATATCGCGCTGATTCCAGCCTGGAGCTGGCAAAATCTCCTACTTTGGAAGATTTTGGGCTCAGCAAAAAAGAATTAAAACAAGAACTGCAGTCCACTCGTAAAGAACTGGGAGATTTCCAGAATACCATGTACGCCCATGGGAAATACTCCGTATTGATCTGCCTGCAGGGCATGGATACCTCTGGGAAGGACAGCCTGATCCGAGAGGTGTTCAAGGACTTTAATGCCAGGGGAGTGGTGGTGCACAGTTTTAAGGTGCCCACAGAACTGGAGCGAGATCACGATTATCTATGGAGACATTACATCGCCCTTCCTGCTCGTGGAAAATTTGGAGTTTTTAACCGTACCCATTACGAGAATGTGCTGGTGACCCGGGTTCACCCGGAATACATCCTGGGGGAAAATTTGCCCGGGATAGAAAATGTAGCGGATATCGATGATGCCTTCTGGGACCGGCGGTTTGACCAGATAAACGACTTTGAAAGGCATCTGGCCCAGAACGGTACCATTGTATATAAATTTTTCCTGCACCTCTCCAAGGAAGAACAGCGACAGCGTTTGCTCAGGCGATTACGGCTCAGGGCTAAGAACTGGAAATTTTCACCGGGAGACCTGGAAGAACGAAAATTATGGGACCTGTATATGGAGTATTACCAGGACGCCATCAGGCGAACAACTAAGGATCATGCCCCCTGGTTCGTCATCCCTGCGGATAACAAGAATGCGGCCCGGGTAATAGTAGCTAATATCCTCTGGGAATCGTTAAAAAAATATAAAGATATAGAGGAACCCGAACTCGATGAGAAAATAAGGGCTAATATTGCTGATTACAAACGGCAACTGGAAAACGAATAAGAATGAAAAAACTACTTGTGTTGCTGCTCCTGGCAACATTTACCCAAGCACAGACCAAAGACGAACAACAGATAAAATCCCTTTACGATACGGCCCTGACAGAAGGGAAGGCCTATGACTGGCTCAACCATTTATCCAACCAGATCGGCGGGCGATTGTCCGGTTCAGTACAGGCCGAGCAGGCAGTGAAATATACCCGCGAAGAACTGGAACAATTTGGCCTTGATCGGGTGTGGCTGCAGCCGGTAATGGTTCCAAAATGGGTGCGGGGTACTCCGGAGTATGCCTTTATAGAAACTAAACCGGGACTGACCAATAACGTACCGGTATGCGCATTGGGTGGATCAGTTGCTACTCCTTTGGGAGGAGTTAAGGCAGAAGTTGTTGAAGTAAAAGGGATAGAGGAACTGGAACAACTGGGTCGGGAAAAAATAGAAGGGAAGATCGTATTCTTTAACAGGCCCATGGAGGCTACCCAGATCAATACTTTTAAGGCTTATGGCGGGTGCGTAGACCAGCGCTACAGCGGGGCAGAGGAAGCGGCTAAATACGGTGCTGTGGCCGTATTGGTGCGTTCGATGAACCTTAGGTTGGACGATTATCCCCATACCGGTTCCATGAGCTATGGCGAACTCCCGGTATCAGAAAGGATCCCGGCAGCTGCTATCAGTACCAATGGAGCCGAATTCCTGAGTACCACCCTGCAATTACAGCCCGATATCAAGTTTTACCTGAAACAGAATTGCAAACAACTGGAAGATGTACAGTCGTATAACGTGATCGGGGAGATCCGTGGGAGCGAAGAGCCGGAAAAGATCATGCTTGTCGGCGGACACCTGGATTCCTGGGATCTCGGTGACGGCGCCCATGATGACGGGGCCGGCTGCGTTCAGAGTATGGAGGTCCTTCGTTTGTTCAAAGCAACCGGTTACAAGCCCAAGAAAACATTGAGAGTAGTGCTGTTCATGAATGAGGAGAACGGTTTAAGGGGAGGTACAGAATATGCCGCCGTGGCGGCAAAGAAGAATGAAAAACATGTCTTTGCCCTGGAAAGTGATGCAGGCGGTTTTAGCCCCCGTGGTTTTAACTTTGACGCTCCTGATAGCTTTATGAAGACCGTGGAGAGCTGGAAGCCGTTATTTGAGCCTTACCTTGTGCACCAGTTTGTCAGTGGAGGTGGCGGAGCAGACATAGGCCCGCTAAGAGGAGATGGAGTTATCCTGGCCGGGTTAATACCGGACTCCCAGCGCTATTTTGATCATCATCATGCTGAGAATGATACATTTGAACATGTTAATAGAAGAGAACTGGAACTCGGAGCGGCCGCTATGGCCAGCCTGGTTTATCTCTTTGATAATTACGGAAACCAGGATACAGGAACCGATAACGGCAAGTAAGCCTCCGTTAAAACGGGCTAATTGATTATCTTTGCGCCTTAAAAAATATACATCATGCAGGACGGAATATATGCAAAGTTCAAAACTACCAAGGGTGATATCCTGGTGGAACTGACTTATGAAAAAACACCGGGCACAGTAGGAAACTTTGTGGCCCTGGCAGAAGGTAATATGCCTAATAAAGCTAAAGCTGAGGGCGAACCATATTAC
>JABDLH010000128.1 GCA_013003145.1 Flavobacteriaceae bacterium
CCTGTAACTCAGACAATAAGGAAGCCCTGGAATCGGCACGATTGAAAGCCATAGCAGATAATCCATCCTATAAGAATTGGAGGCACTACCTGGGCGATCCCCAGCGTACGCATTATTCGGTATTGAACCAAATAGACACCACCAACGTGCATGAGCTGAAACTGGCATGGCGGTATGATAGTGCTATCCTGGAAGCAGGAAAAAATACCCAGATACAGACCAATCCGCTTATTCTTGGCCATATGCTAATTGGGGTTTCGCCTACGAATTCTCTTTTCGCGTTACAGGCAGATACTGGCAAAGTTTTATGGGAATACAAGCCCGAGGATGCAGATGCCACTGGCCTGGGCCTTAGCAGGGGGTTGCTAAGTCATACCTCTGAGAAGGATGGGAAAAGCAGGATCTTCTACGCTTCAGGCTATACCCTTTATGCGTTAGACGCCAATACCGGGACCCGCATTACCACCTTTGGAGAAGACGGTAGCATTGATTTAAGGCAAGGCCTGGGTAGGGACCCGGAAAAAGTACCAATTGTCATGACCACCCCAGGTGTAGTTTACGAGGACAAACTTATTGTAGGCCACCGTACATCAGAGTCTCCGGGTGCAGCTCCCGGGCATATCCGGGCGTTTAATGTCTATACCGGTAAGATGGAGTGGATCTTCCATACTATCCCGCAACCGGGGGAATATGGCTATGACACCTGGCCTGCCGAGGCCTACAAAACTACAGGAGGCGCTAATAACTGGGCCGGAATGGCTTTGGATGAAGAACGGGGAATGGTCTTTATCCCTACCGGGTCTGCGGCGTTCGACTGGTACGGAGGTGACCGCATTGGTGATAATCTGTTTGCCAATAGCCTGTTAGCCCTGGATGCTAAAACAGGAACGCGCATTTGGCACTTCCAGATGGTGCATCATGATGTCTGGGACCGGGATTTACCCGCCCCACCCAACCTGCTTGAAGTGGAACGTGAGGGTAAAAGAATTCCTGCTGTTGCACAAATTACCAAAAGCGGGCATGTATTTGTTTTCAACAGGATCACAGGGGATCCTCTTTTTCCGATTAAGGAAAGAGAATATCCCTCAACTTCCCTTGAGGGAGATAAGACGTCAAAGACTCAACCCTTACCGCTGAAACCGGCTCCATTTGCCAGGCAATTCCTTAAGGAGGCCGACCTTTATGCGCCGGACCAGCCAGCATTTGTAGATGATTTTATAGATAAAGCGCAAAACATGGTACCTCCCTCAGTGCGTGAGAAGCTAGCCCAGGTAAGATCAGACGGGCAGTTCATTCCTCCGGACATCAGAGGAGTGATCCTCTATCCCGGAGCAGATGGTGGTGGAGAATGGGGAGGTGCTGCCCTGGATCCAAGGAATGGCGTATTATATGTTAACGGGAATGAGATGGCCTGGATAGTTCGTATGGCCAAGGCAGGCACTAAAGATGGGAAGCCCTTGAGTATAGGTGCGGCACTGAGCCAAATTCATTGTGCCCGCTGCCATGGGGGTGATTTTCAAGGTCTGGGAGACATCCCGGAACTGCAAAAGGTAAAGGAACGCTTATCCCAGCAGCATATTGCGCAGGTGATTTCCAAAGGGCAGGGTGCCATGCCGGCGATGCCCAATCTCAGTGAAACGGAAGTAAAACAGATTTCACAATTCTTAAGTGGTATTGCCCAGGATGTCCCTGAAGAAGAAGAAGAGCATAGGGCCAGCACTACGCCTACAATGCAATATGCCATGGTAGGTTTTGGTCGCTTTAAAGACAATAGAGGGTATCCTGTCATGAAACCCCCCTGGGGTACTTTAAACGCAATTGATCTGAATACGGGTGAATATCTATGGAAGGTACCTTTAGGGAACGAAGACAGTCTTAATGATCCGGCATATCCGGTATCGGGAACAGAAAATTACGGAGGGCCAGTCATTACATCCGGAGGGGTGCTATTTATTGCAGCTACAAAAGACGAAAAATTCCGCGCCTTTAATATGACGACTGGTGAAACTATATGGGAAACCAAGTTACCAGCCGGCGGCTACGCTACTCCGGCTACCTATGAAGTGAAGGGTAAGCAATATGTGGTCATCGCCTGTGGTGGCGGGAAAATGGGAACTGCCCCCGGGGCAGCCTATATGGCATTTTCACTTTAGATGAAATATTGCGCTTATGACGATCGGTAAAACAATGGCGGTTTCCTTATTGCTCCTGGTGGTTGTGCTTTGCGGTTGCTCAAAATCAAAAGAGAAGCCCTACTTACAAACTGTAAATGGAAAACAGTATGCAACTACCAATCAAATCTGGCTAACCCACGAACATGTATTAGTTGATTTTATCGGTGCAGACAGTATTATGCCATCATTATGGAACCATGATAGCATCATGGAAGTGGTCTTACCCTATTTAGATTCGCTGAAATCTTTTAAGGTTGCTTTTTTGGTAGACGCCACTCCCAACTACCTGGGCCGTGATGCGGTATTACTTAAAAAAATAGCCGACAAAATGGGGATTATGATTCTTACAAATACCGGACTTTACGGTGCGAGAACTAACCGCTACATCCCCAAATGGGTCAAGGCCATGACTCCACAAGAACTTGCAGAACATTGGACAGCCGAATTCGAAAACGGGATTAATAATACCCCTATTAAACCCGGCTTCATAAAGATCGGGATTGATTCGGCTGACCCTTTGGATACCCTACATCAAAAATTAGTGGAGGCCGCCGGACTTACCCATTTAAAAACCGGATTGGTCATCGCCTCCCATACAGGAAAGGCAATTGGACTTTGGCCGCAATTAAAAATCCTTAATGAGCTTAAGGTTCCTCCTGAATCATTTATATGGGTGCATGCCCAGGAGGAACCAAACCCTCAGAATTATCTGAAAGCTGCCAAAGAAGGATGTTGGATAAGTTTGGATGGGTTGGGTTGGGAGTTAGAAAAGCATCTGGAAAAATTGGTCTATGCAAAACAGAACAACATCCTGGATCATATTTTAATTTCCCATGATGCCGGCTGGTACGATCCTCAGAAAGAGCAGCAAAATATACAATCGTATACCGCCATTTTCAGAAAATTACTTCCAGCATTAAAGGCTAAAGGGTTTAGTGAGGCCGATATAGACCAGCTCCTGTCCATTAATCCGTCTAGGGCCTATTCTATTTCCTCTGGCAAAATACCCGGGGGGTTCGAATATTGATTTCTTATTGAAATTAATTCTCTATCTGACTTTGATATGGATAGTTTCAATTCTTAAAGTCAATCCGTATCTTTAAGGAACCCCCTCCACAAAACCAAGTAATGAACTCATACGATGCCATCATCATAGGTTCCGGCCAGGCAGGTACCCCCCTGGCCTTTAAACTTGCCGAAAAAGGGCGTACTGTAGCCATCATCGAAAAAGAACACTATGGCGGCACCTGCCTCAACACCGGTTGTACTCCCACCAAGGCTTATGTAGCCTCTGCAAGAAGAATGTTTGATGCACATAATGGGGAAGCCCTTGGGATTGCGATCCCTGCAGGCGCAAAAGCGCAATTATCAAAAATTAAGGCGCGTAAAGATTCGCTCATTAATAAATCAGTGGCCGGCATTAAGGATGGCCTGGAAAAAAATGACAAAATTGCCACCTACTTTGGAAAAGCTATTTTCACCGGGCACAAAGAGGTGGAAGTAGCAGGGGAAAAGTTAAAAGGAAAAGATATCTACATAAATGTTGGGGGCCGACCACGGGAGCCAAAGGAGTATGACGATGTGGGTGCCTTAAATAACCAGAGCATCCTGGAACTTACAGAACTGCCCGAGCATTTGGTGATCGTAGGCGGAAGCTATATTGGGTTGGAATTCGGGCAAATTTTTCAACGATTTGGAAGTAAGGTCACTATTGTTGAAATGAAAGACCGCATTATCAGCAAGGAAGATGCGGATGTTTCCTCCGCTATACACGAGACGCTGGAAAAGGAAGGTATGGCTTTCAGATTAAAAGCTACCTGCCTGGGTGCCAAACGCCTGGATGACGGACGGGTAGAGGTGAATGTCGACTGTGAAGTCGGTGAACCGGTGGTGCACGGTTCCCATCTACTTTTAGCTATTGGCAGGGTGCCCAATACAGATGATCTTGGC
>JABDLH010000088.1 GCA_013003145.1 Flavobacteriaceae bacterium
GAGTAATGCTGACGATTCAAGGATAAAGGGTTATACCTTTAATGCAAAGAACGACCAGAACCGGATCAAAGCTTTTATCGATAAACTACTGCTACACAGAATTAAGGTATATAATTCAACTGACGGAGGTTACGTGGTTCCTACCAAACAACCACAGTATCGCATGGTACAGACCATGTTCGAAACCTATGACAAATACAGGGACAGTGTATATTACGATGCCTCTGCATGGTCTGTCGCTAATTTCTACAACATGAATTACCAAGCGGTGAATAGCCTGAAACTGGGTGATGAGATCACTGATGCGGAAAATATTGTTTCGGTCAAACCGTTTGACAGATCCGAGTATGCTTACATCCTGGATTGGGATGATTACAATACACCTGCGGCATTATATTACCTACAGAAAAAAGGACTGGTTCTTGCCTCAGCTTTTAAACCCTTTACGGTTAAGAGTGGTAATGGAACTCAAAAATTTAACTACGGAGCATTAGTTCTGCCGGTGCAATTACAGAAAAAAGACTCTCAACAAGTTTATGAGTTAGTTAAAGAAGCCCAGCAGAAGTTTCAGATTCCGGTTCATACTGTTTCCACCGGACTCAACATAAGTGGTGTTGACCTTGGAAGCCGATTTGTAAAACCATTGAGTGAACCAAAGGTGGCGATGTTGATCGGCAACGGGGTTCGTTCATACGAAGCAGGTGAAGTTTGGCACCTTTTAGACACCCGTGTCCATATGCCGATCACAAAAATCCCGATGCGCAACCTGGGTAGGGTTGATCTGAGCAAATATGAAACCCTGGTGATGGTATCCGGGAACTACCAACTGTCCGATACCGAAAAAGACAAGATCATTTCCTGGGTTAAACAAGGAAATACTTTGGTCACTATTGGATCTGCATCAGAATACATCATCGAGAAGAAATGGGTCAAGGAGCAGCTTACCAAAGTAGAGAAAGACAGCCTTGCTGTTCCCGAGCGACTCCCTTACGTGGATGCCGATGAACATCTCGGGAAAGAAAGTGTAGGCGGTATAATTCTTAAAACATCCCTTGATGTTACTCATCCTTTAGGATTTGGGTACAGGGACAAGGTAATCCCGGTATACAAGAATAACGAAGTTTGGCTGGCACCGAGCAAGAATGAATATGCTACGGTCGCCAAGTATACTTCTGATCCGCATATCGATGGATTTATCACTGAGAAGAACATGGAACAATATCTTAAGCCTTCGGCATCGCTGATCACTAGTCCACTGGGCAGTGGCCGGGTGGTCATGTTCGCAGACAACCCTAATTTCAGAGGTTCCTGGTACGGGACCAACAAGCTATTTCTGAACGCGCTTTTCTTAGGGGAACATATAGAAATTCCAAACTAAAGAAACCATGAAGAGATATACTTATTCAATAACCGTCTTCTTCCTAAGCCTGCTGTGTGCCATCGCACAGAACGGTGAAGGCCCGTATGACCAATTGATCATAAGAGGGGTAACCCTGATCAACGGGAACGGGGCACCTCCTCAGGGTCCTATAGATATCGTAGTCGAAAATAACCGTATTACCAATATAGAGGTGGTGGGCTACCCCGGGGTAGCAATAAAGGATAAGAGCCGGCCTCAACTTAAACCGGGCGGCAGGGAGTTAGATGCAAGCGGTATGTACCTCATGCCGGGGTTCATAGATATGCATGGGCATATTGGTGGAGAAGCACAGGGAGCCGACCCCGATTATGTTTTTAAGCTATGGATGGGCCACGGGATCACCACAGTGCGTGAGCCCAGTGGTAGAGGGGTTGATTTTGCCATGGACCTGAAGCGAAAAAGTAATAAAAACGAGATCATAGCGCCCAGGATCGTGGTATATACCGGTTTTGGACAGACCAGTGCTTCCTTTAACCCCTTGAACGACATCCCCATAAGCACACCGGAGCAGGCCAGGAAATGGGTGCGTGCCAATGCTGAGAAGGGAGCAGACGGCATTAAATTCTTCGGGGCAGAACCTGAGATCATGACGGCTGCCTTAGATGAAAATAAAAAGTTAGGATTGGGATCTGCGGCTCACCATGCACAATTAAGCGTTGCCCGCTGGAATGTACTTCATTCTGCCCGCGCAGGTCTTACGAGTATGGAACACTGGTACGGTTTACCGGAAGCACTGTTTGATGATAGAACGGTACAGGACTATCCCCTGGATTACAATTACCAGAATGAACAACATCGATTTGAGGAGGCGGGGAAATTGTGGTCGCAGGCAGCAGAACCTTATTCTGAACATTGGAATAAGGTGATGGACGAATTACTGGCACTTGATTTTACGTTAGATCCTACTTTCAATATCTATGAGGCCAGCAGGGACCTTCACAGGGCGAGGCGTGCTGAATGGCATGAAGATTATACCTTGCCGTCTTTATGGGAGTTTTACCAGCCCAGTAAGATCTCCCACGGATCTTACTGGCACGACTGGGGAACGGAACAAGAAGTAGCCTGGAAAAACAACTACCGCTTATGGATGACTTTCGTCAACGAATATAAGAACAGGGGGGGACGAGTAACAGCCGGTTCCGATTCCGGATTTATCTTTCAATTATACGGTTTTGCCTATATCAGGGAGTTGGAATTACTACGGGAAGCCGGGTTTCATCCCTTGGAAGTGATCAGGGCAGCCACTCTGAATGGTGCCGAGGCACTTGGGATGGCAGACGAAATAGGAACGGTGGCCATTGGCAAACTAGCAGATTTTGTAATCGTGGAAGAAAACCCATTAAAGAACCTGAAAGTACTTTACGGTACGGGTGCGGTCAGGCTTACTGAGGATAACGAAGTAGTTAGGGTTGGTGGCGTTAAGTATACTATCAAGGATGGAATTATCTACGATGCCAAAGCTTTACTTGAAGATGTGAAGAGCAGGGTACGAACTGAAAAGGAAAAAACGGATTACCAATTGAAGCAACCCGGAATGAATTAAGACAATTTAGCAGCGTTCCTTTTGGTTCTGAACTGAAGCTCTTTTTTCACTAAGGAATTCTTAGAACGATAAAGTCGGGCTACGGCCTTCTCATCAATCGTCTTAACTTCCTGGTCACCGTTACCCACCTTATCACCAACAGACAAAGCAGTGTCCACAGTATTAGCTTTAAGTTGCTCATTTGTATCTGTGTTTTGAGCCAACGCTGTAGCGCTGAAGGTTAAGATTAGGGTAAGGGTTAAAAGTGCTTTCATCGTTGCTTTAATTATAGTTTAAAGATAGCTCGAGCTGGAAGCCGGATTCGATGAAAGTCGCTCTAACCCCTATATTTTTCGGTATCTGACCGATAATCGGTTAAAGTGTTTTTTATCATCGATAAGCGGAAAGTGCTCCAAAAACCACTGACCGAAACAGTGTGCATTTCATCGATACCCTTGTCTGGATTTTATTCTTTTGTGATGGCTTGGGGGAGGTAGAATTTAAGGTTGCTGATCTGCATCGGGAAGAATTTCCGTGATGGGAATAAGAGCTGTATTATATTTTGCGGCCTGCAAGGTTTTTGCACTGGATCGACTTAACTTGAAGATGGGGCGGGGTTTAGAACCCCGGGTTGGCAGTCTGTGCCTGCCTGCCGGCAGGCAGGGTTGGCAGTGTGCAGTTGGCAGCCCGCCCGTACCGAACGGTACGTTCGGGCGGGTTGGCAGTCGGCAGTTGGCAGTCGGCAGTTTGCAGTGGGCAGTGTGCAGTGT
>JABDLH010000192.1 GCA_013003145.1 Flavobacteriaceae bacterium
GAGTGGTTTTAACACGTAGTTCTCCAGGTCTAAACCTTCCGGGCGTTTATCCAGGTAATACGATGTTGGGATGTACTCGTGCTGCAGCATGGGCATGATCGATTTAGAGATCAGGTTAAACCAATCAGGGTGTGAAATCCAGTTCACATCCAGGTCTTCGTTAAACCTGAAAGGTAATTGGAGGTCCGGGTATTGCAGCAGGTCATCCTGGATCACCCGGTTGTATATCCTGCGTATGGGCACCTTCTTTCCATCTTTTTCATAGAAAAGCTGTCGCCCTTCTTTAAGTATTTTAGTGGCACAGACCACCTCTATCCCCAAAGCTTTTTTTGTGGCCCAGAAATCGATCCTCGTCTTCTGCTTTTCCGGGAAAAGCTCTAATAATATAACCTGCTCTTTGGGTTGAGGCCCTAATATTACCTTTCTCATTTTCTCCAGGTAGGCTGTAGCAGTCATATCGCCGAAAAGGTAATCAAAGCGATCCACCGGTACGGCAGGATAAAATTTACGGTACGCTGCACCCAGATAGTTCTGGTACAGGAATAATGAAGGGAAAGCCTGAAGCTCTATCAGCTGCGGAACTAATTTTCCGTCGGCTCCTGCGCATATCCCAAAATCGATCGCCAGGAAATGAGGGTCTTCCAAAGGTGTGTTACTGCGTAGCGTTTCGGGAATGTATTTTTCGCGAAGTGCGTAAAAATCCAGCTGATCTATCTGCTCAATGATGGCTTCACAGGCACTGAAGATCATCTCCTTGGTTTCTTTATTGATAAATACCGGGGTTTCAGAGATCCGGAAGCCGGCCGGTTCATCAAACCTGGTTTTCATATCCTCGAGCAGCGCCTTGTATTGCGATTCGTCAAATGAATGGTTAAATGAGGCGCGTACTTCGGGTATCATGCGGAGACATATTTTGATTGAACAATAGCATCGGTTGCATTCCGCAGAAATTGCGGAATCAGGATGCCGTGAGTCTTCAGGATCTTATCCTCATCTCTGAGGTGTAGCAACATTTCCTCAAACTTAGCTTCGCCCTTGTGCTTAATGATGAGTTTTTGTTTTTCTTCTTTCTGGAAGTGCATATGCATCCCGTCTGCATCGGCTTCGGGGTGAAACTGCACGCCGACGATCTCATCGGTAAAACGGATTGCCATGACCGCCCTTTCCAGGGGTACTTTCGGACGTTCTTTTTCCCTGCAAAGCACTTTAGCGCCAAAGGCGTTCATATTCTTCTGCCGTACCTCAACCACTTGGTATTCCCTGGAATCTACAGCGTAAAATGGGTCATCCAGGTCTTTAAGCAAAGGCTCTTCCTTTCCGTGGGCCGTCTTATGCACCGGCATGACACCAAAGGCCATAGAGCGTCTCTTCGTAATCTTTGCCAGTTTCCAGTGCTGGCATGCCAACTGGAAGGAATGACAAATAAGGAACACATGTTTTTTATCCTCGCTCAGGGTATTGTGATCTTTCAGCTCATCCAGGAAAAGCTGGAATTCAGTTTCCCAGGTCTTCCCTGTGCTTTTTGGACTTCCGGGGCCGCCGGAACCGATAAAAATATCGAAATCCTCAATCTTGGGTAGTTTGTTATCCACCCTTACATCAAAGACCTTGTATGTGCCATCTACTCCATCCTCTGCCAGGAAATTCTCCACGAGACTCCGGATACAACGCATCCCCTCGTTGGGTTCGCCGGCATTCATATCCAATACGGCTATTTTAATTAATTTCTTCATCACTCGTTCCTTCATTAACAAGCTGCAAATCTACGCATTATATAAGGTGCATCCCTTAATTTTAACTAAAGCCCTTTAGATGTCTCGCAGATAATATAATCAACCACCTTCACCAGGTCACCGGTCTCATGGAAAACCTTTAACTGGCGATCCGCACCGGAGCCCTGTTCCAGCATTTGGTACACGTAATTCACCTCTCTCCGACAAGCGAGGTCATCCACTACATCATCGATAAAATCGAGCAACTCGATCATGAGGCTCTTAAACGGCACTTCAGTTTCTTTCCCGAAATCGATCAGTTTGGCTTCTACACCATATCGTCCTGCTCTCCACTTATTCTCATTGATCAGGACACGCCTGTAGGTCCTGAAGCTCTGGTTCTTCCGGTGCAATTTGATTAGTTTGCAAATTATGCATTGCATCAACGCGGCAACACAAATTACCTCGTCCACGGTCATCATCATGTCGCAGATACGAAACTCCACCGTAGGGTAGAAAGGGTGCAGCCTTAAATCCCACCAGATCTTTTTCCCATTATCGATACACCCGGTTTTAACCAGCACGTTGATAAACCTGTCATATTCTTCCACACTGGAGAAATAAGGGGGGATGCCTGTACGTGGGAATTTATCAAAAATCTTAGAGCGGAACGACTTAAATCCCGTCTCGTGACCTTCCCAGAAAGGGGAGTTGGTTGATAAAGCGTAGAGATGTGGTAAAAAATACCGGGCGACATTCATGATCTGCATGCCTTCTTCCCGGTTGGGGATGCCGACGTGGACGTGCATCCCAAAGATCAGGTTAGAACGGGCCACATCCTTCATTTCCTCTATAAGTTGATCATAGCGGGGGTCCGGAGTAATCAGCTGGTCCCTCCAATGCGAACAGGGGTGGGTGCCGGCAGCGGCAACTTTTAAGCCTTCGTTTGCAGCAAGGGCGATGATCTGCTGTCGCAGGTATGAAACCTCGTCCCGGGCCTGCTGAATGTTCTCGCAGATATTGGTTCCCATTTCCACCACAGATTGGTGCATTTCCTGTTTTATGCGTTCCTTGAGAATGATCTGTCCGTCCTTGATAATTTTAGACATCTGTGAACGCAACATCAGGCTATCGCCGTCCAGGATCTGAAATTCTTCTTCTATGCCCAGTGTGAACTTTTCCATCGGATGTTTTTTGGTCTGCTGTTATTTCTTTTTCGGGCTGCTCTTAGCCTTGGGAGCTGCCTTTTTTTTGGGAGTCGCTGCCTTTTTTGCTGCTACCTGCTTTTTAACCTCCGTTTTAGCAGCTTCTGAAGCTGACTTCAATCCCATACTCGATTTCCTGGGTGCAGGTCCGGAAACCGCCTCCTGCAGGAAGGTCCCCCAGGTACAATTGTTTTTCTTGGCCTTGTAAGCCTTTGCTTTATCAATAGCCAGCTTGGCCGAGTGTTCCACGATCCAGTCAAAATTTTGCTGTCCTACCGAATTAATATCCGCATCCGGGGCAGGGTTACAGAAATCTATGGCATAGGGAATACCGTTTCTCACAGCAAATTCTACGGTATTAAAGTCGTAGCCCAGGGCCTTGTTCAGTTTTATGGTCAGGTCGTGGATGGTCTTCATCAGTTTCTTATGTTCGTCCCCCTTAGTCTTTGGCTCCGTAGCATAACGCTGGTGAAATTCGTTCCGGGGTTCATAAGGCATGATATGTACATATTTCTGCCCCAGGCAGTACACCCTATAGTAATCATCAAAAACGATCTCTTCCTGTAGCATCATCACCAGCTGTTCAGTTTCACCGTGTTTGGCAAAAAGATCTTCCGGGCTATCCACCTTGTAAACGCTTTTCCATCCGCCTCCTGAATGTGGTTTCATATAGGCAGGGAAGCCGATATAGTCAAACATATAATCCCAATCCAACGGTGCCCTGAGATTGCGGAAAGATTTCTCAGAAGTGTCATCCGGCCTTTCTTTGGACGGCAGTAATACCGTCTTAGGGACGGGAACACCCAATTTCACGGATAGACAGTTGTTAAAGAATTTCTCATCTGCACTCCACCAGAAAGGGTTGTTGATCACCGCAGTTCCCATCAGGGCAGCATTTTTAAGGTAAGACCGGTAGAAGGGGACCTCCTGTGAGATCCGGTCTATGATCACGTGGTACCCATAGTCAATACCCTGTTGCACTTTATCTATCTGTACGGCTTCGGCCATGACCTTACCGTCTCCCATCTGGTTCACTCGCTCTATAAATGCCCATGGAAAAGTATCTTCCATTCCAAATAGTATTCCGACTTTTTTCATAATGTTTTGGTTTATTCTAGTTAATGATCAAAAATAGCGGCCGATGTATTCGGGGAATACCATCTTCCAAAGGGGCCAGTCATGGTCTATCCATTGCTTTTCATCATACCAATAAGGAATTCCCTTATTGGCCAGGATGTTGGCCATATGTTCATTTTTTGGTTTACAGCTGTCCCAGTTAGAAGTGCTCAGCACTATTTGCATATGCATGAATTTCCATGACTCCTCATTCTGCATAAACTCGTCCGGGCAATTAAAGTAGATCCTCATGTCATCAGACAATGGGGTGAAGTTCCTGATGTTGAAGACCCCGGACATGGAAAAAAGGTGAGATACCAGGTCGGGTAAGCGGAAGGCTGTATTCGCCGCGTGGTAACCCCCGAAGCTAACGCCGGCTACGCCTATCCTATGTGTATTACATTCCTGTTGAATATAAGGGATAAGTTCATCTTTCAGGAATTGCATGTACAGTTCATAATTGTGGATCTTCACTTCGGAAGAAAGATCGTCCGCGTAGAATGATAGCCCGTCTATAGTCTCTACGTTATATAGTTTGATCTTCCCCTGATCTATAAAATGCATTACGGACTGGTTAAGTCCAAAATCACGGTTCTGGGTATAACTCCCGTATGATGAGGGGAACATTAGAATAGGGTGGCCCCAATGCCCGGTAATTTCCAAATTGATATCACGCCCGAGAATATTGGAGTAATATTGTATATGTCTTGCTGTTGCCATTATCTTAAATGTAGCTTATTTTACATTCTTTAACAACTAATTACCTCGTACTGAAGCATTTTTGTTAGCTGTCGGGTTCGGATAAATTCCCGGGAATAAGTATACTTGCACTTATATAGCCGATCATGTCGTTTGAAATTGATATCATAAGCCTGAAAGGGCGTTTTTATTCCAAGAATCTTAAGAGAAAAGTAGTATTCCGCTGGGTGGCCCCGGCCGATTACCAGAAAGAAGGGGGAACATTCCCGGTGCTCCTGATGAATGACGGGCAGGATTTCAGGGCTATGACCCTGGAAAACACCCTCATCAATGCCTTTAATGATGCCACCCTGAGTCCTTTTATATATATTGGGATAGAGACTGATCATCGCAGGATGCAGGAATACGGGATTTCAGGTTCTCCAGATTATAAGGGCCGAGGCGAGCGGGCCACAGCTTACAGCAAGTTTATCATCGAAGAGTTTATTCCTTTTCTTCAACGGGAATTCAAGGTGTCTGATAAAGCAGCAGACTGGGTTTTCTGCGGGATGTCCCTCGGAGGACTATCTGCCTTTGACATCGCCTACTCCCACCCTGATCATTTCAGGGGAATAGGGGTTTTCAGCGGTTCATTTTGGTGGCGCGATAAGGCCTATGTTCCGGGGGATCTTGAAGATAGGAGCAGGATGGTACTCAAACTGGTAGAGGACAATCCCATGGCCGAAGATATGCGGTTCTGGTTTCAGTGCGGCACCCAGGACGAAATTGCAGACAGGAATAAAAACGGCGTGATCGACGCCATAGACGATACAAAAGATCTTATCCGCGAATTACAGAAAAAGGGATATAGCTACCCGGGGGATATCGCATACGTTGAGGTAAAAGGCGGGCGACACGACCTTCCTACCTGGGCAAGAGTCTTCCCTGATTTCCTGAAATGGGCTTTCCCGGTGACCAAAGAGGTGCCGGTGAGTATTCCCGTTGAGACTGGCCCTCCGTCTAAATCCTGATTAGTTATCAAACCTTTATAAAGATCTTCTTCCTGTACATAATATAGGCGAGCAGCAGGTAAAAAGCGGTAACACTTAATCCATACAGCAGTGAAGAAGTTTTAAGAGAAATTGATTCGTAGACGAACAGCGTCTTGTAGAGCCAGCCGTGAACCGAGTTACTTTCAGATACCCTGACCAGGTAAAAAAGTTTGGTGAAAAAGCTGGAGAGGAAATAAATGGTTATGGCATTGGCACCTGCGTATCTGAATATACTTCCAAACCGGTATCCTTTTACATCAGTGAGATAATAGATAAGGGCAAGTAAAAGGTTAGCCCAGCCTGCAGTTACCAAAACATAACTACTGGTCCATAGCGGTTTATTGATAGGGAAAAATACATCCCAGATGTGGCCGGTCAATAGTAAACCGAATCCCATCAGGGCCAGTATACCGACCTTTGCACTCCTCTTAGAGATCAAAATACGACCTGTAAATATTCCCAGCAAGGCAGATACAATAGCCGGGAAAGTGCTCAGTATTCCTTCGGGGTCATAATCTTCCTTATACATATGCGTGCCCAGCACATTGAGATCTATGTAATTAGCCCAGTTGTTGGGAGCTCTTTCATAGGTTGGCGCCACCCCGTCTATAGGGATATAGCCCAGCCATACCCAATATCCCAGGAGTATGATAACGCTTACGGCCAGGATCACTCGCCAGTTGGTGTAGAGGTAGAGCAATGCCGCGAAAAAAAATACGATCCCGATACGTTGCAGCACCCCGGGAAATCGTATCGACTCAAAATCCTTGAAAAAAGGAAAGGTGATGGTGAATGCCCCGAGGAATAATCCCAAGCCGATCAACTTAAGGCTTCGGATACTGATCTTACTCAAGCTGGCGCCGTCGGGTTTTCGGTCCCTGTATGCCAATACTATTGAAGTACCCACGATGAACAGGAAAAAGGGAAACACCAGGTCTGTAGGCGTATACCCGTGCCACTGTGCATGCAGGAAGGGAGCATACACATGTTCCCAGTTGCCGGGAGTGTTTACAAGGATCATCAGGGCGATGGTGAGGCCCCGGAATATGTCTACCGAAATAATTCGTTCTTTCATATCATCAGAGAATATCGCCCCTTAGCCTGTTCCAAATAAGCTTTAACAGCACTGCGGCAATGATAACGACTACAGTTAATATACTGGCCAGGGTATAATTGCCATAGATCCAGTTCCCGGTGGCAAACATACATCCGTACACCAGTATGCAGCCTACGATCATCGCAAGGATACCTGAAGGAACCGTCCATTCTTCATTCCTATTTACGATCTGTACATCTTCTGCACGGGAAGAATCGATGATCTTTTTCCAACCCGGTCCTCCCGGTTGCGTTTGCTTATAAAATTCGTATAAAGTCTCTTTGGTCTCCGGCCTGGTCAGGAAGGTCACCGTCACCCAGACTATGGTAGTGATCAGAACTACTGCCGGGAACCTGGCCCATCCCGGGAAGATTCCCTCTGCCTCAACACCAAAGGTGTCTACCCCACCAAAGAGGTAGGGCCCTAAGGAGGTCATGCTGAAAAGTATGGATATGATCCCCGAGCTGAACATAGCAGAGATCTCGCTCCAGGCATTGATCCTCCACCAGAACCAACGCAGTATAAAAATCAACCCGGTACCGGCTCCGAACATCAGGATGATATCAAAAAGCTGCAGGGCATTGGTAAGGTATAGGGCAAAGATTGCACTGGCTACCATCAGGATAACGGTAGTGATTCGCCCCACGAGTACCAGCTCTTTCTCAGTAGCATCCGGTTTCAATTGTTGTTTGTAAAAATCATTCACCACGTAGGAAGAACCCCAATTAAGGTGAGTTGAGATCGTTGACATATATGCAGCTCCAAGCGAAGCCATAACTAAGCCGAGCAAACCGCTGGGTAGCTTAGTCAGCATTGCGGAATACGCCAGGTCATTCCCCAACTTACTCTCCTCTATATTTGGAAACGCTTCCTGAATACTGGCTACATCGGGAAAGACCACCATAGAAGCGAGGGCTACGAGGATCCAGGGCCAGGGCCTGAGTGCATAGTGCATGATATTGAAAAAGAATGTGGCACCAATGGCGTGGTTCTCATTCTTTGCTGCGAGCATACGCTGGGCAATATAACCCCCTCCTCCCGGTTCAGCACCCGGGTACCAAGCGCTCCACCATTGTACGGCAAGGGGGATGACCAGTATCCCGATCAGGGCTTCAGTATCAGAAAAATCGGGGAGGATGGATAACTTTCCCGCTACATTCTCATGGGCAATAAGTGCACTTACCCCACCTACCTCGGGTAGGTTGACCAGGTAATAAGCCGCCCCTACAGCACCGATAATAGCGACGAAAAAAAGGACAAAATCTGTATATATTACTCCCCTGAAACCACCGGCCGCACTGAATATGACGGTAACCGTACCCCCGATAAGTACCGTTTCTACGGGCGTGAGGCCTAACATGATCTGCCCGATCTTTATAGCCGCCAGGGTCACGGCAGACATCGCCATGATATTAAAAGCGATACCCAGGTAAACTGACCTGAAACCCCTTAAGAAATGAGCGGGCTTGCCCCCGTAGCGCAGATCGTAAAACTCCATATCGGTCTTTACATTAGACCTTCTCCAAAGCTTTGCATAGACGAACACGGTCAATAAACCGGTGAGCAGGAAGGCCCACCAAATCCAGTTCCCTGAAACCCCGTTGGTCCGGACGATATCCGTAACCAGGTTGGGCGTGTCTGTTGAAAAAGTAGTTGCCACCATGGAAAAACCAAGCAGCCACCAGGGCATATTCCTGCCGGAGAGGAAGAATTCTGTAGTGTCTTTTCCGGATTTGCGGGATACCCAGATTCCTATGGCGAGAACAAGGGCGAAGAACCCGATAATGATTACATAATCAAGGGTGCTTAATTGCATGGTTGGTCTGGTATTGGTCAGTCCTTAAAGATATTATATTTTACATATAACCTCTTTTCAAAATTCACCGAATACCTAGCGTATTTTACCGTGCTTAAATCTTAGTAAGGCTTTTATACTTATGGTAAGAATCTCAGCCTGGCCACTACAGGGAAGTGATCCGAAGGATACCTCCCGTTGACCGTTTCGCTGATAATGCGGTAACGCTGAACAGAGAAATCACCGGGTGATAAAAAAATGTAATCGATTCTCCTCGTCGGTAATTCATCCATATTAAACCCATTATAGGTGCCTGTGGGTCCTTTAAAATCGGTTGGAGCTAATTCGTGGGCGTCTTTCATTTCGCCGGAAAGTTGTTTTATGGAGGGGTGGTCCGGTTCAAGGTTAAAATCGCCCATCAGGATCACGGGATATTGATCCGTGTTCAATGTCTTTACTTTTTCCATTATGAGCTCCAGACTTTTTTGCCGTGCTATTTCGCCCATATGATCCAGGTGGGCATTAAAGACATAAAATTTCTTATCCCCATCCTGGGTATTAAAAAGCCCGTAAGTACATACCCGGTTCAGGGCCGCGTCCCAGCCAACGGAGGGGATATCCGGAGTTTCGGACAGCCAGAAGGTTCCCTGGTCAAGGAGGCGGAGTTGGTCCTTTTTGTAAAACACCGCGGAATATTCGCCCCGCTGATCTCCGTGGTCCCGGCCTTTTCCAAAATAATCATAATTGGGCAGGGCATTGGCAAGTTCTTCCAATTGATGATGCAGACCTTCTTGGGTTCCAAAAACGTCCGGTGCAAGGAAGTGCACTTGGGAAGATAAAAAGGCACTGCGCTGTTCCCATCCATCCAGGCTGTCCTTGGGATTGTCATACCTGATATTATAGGTCATCACAGACAGATCCTGGCTCTTAACGATACCGCTCATTAATACCAGGATTATTAAAAGCTTTTTATTCATTGTATGCATAGCTGCTAGTTTCCTCTTAATCTCCTGAAATTACGATATGCCTGCTTAACTTCCGCATCTGATGCCTGCTCAAATTCTTTCTCGGTCACCCCGTAAGCCTGCTGTACACTATCCAGCTTGGCATGCATCATTTCAGAAATTTCATGGTATTCCGGGTCATTGATCAGGTTTTTATGTTCCCCCGGGTCTTGTTGCAGGTCATATAATTCCCATTCATCTATATCGTCATAAAAATGGATCAATTTATAGCGTTTGGTGCGAATGCCATACTGTTTTTTGACCATATGGAAAGCAGGGTAATCGTAATAATGGTAATATACTACATCCCGGTTGTTATCCGGACTACCTGTTCCTGTGAACAGCGTTGCAAAAGATGCCCCCTGCATCTCCGAAGTATCATCAGATGCCCCTGCAAGCTCCAGGAATGTCGGCGCAAAATCGAGATTCTGCACCATGGTCTCTTCCACTTTCCCCGGAGGTATTACCCCGGGCAGTTGCATCAGTAATGGCATCCTCAGTGATTCCTCGTACATGAACCGCTTGTCAAACCAGCCATTCTCGCCAAGATAAAACCCCTGGTCAGAGGTGTACACCACCAATGTGTTTTCATCCATTCCAGTGGCTTCCAGGTAATCCAGTAATTGCCCCACTCCTTCATCTACAGAAGCCACGGTAGCCATATAATCCTGTAAGTATCGCTGCCCTTTCCAGCGATCCAGTTCCCTGCCCTGGAGGTTTGCCCTGTGCATAGCGTCATTTTTGGGCTGGTATGCCTCATCCCATTGTGTGCGTTGTTCAGGTGTCATCCGGTCAAAGTCCGTGGTCCACGGGTTGTGGGCCAGGGTGGTCTCTCCCAGCCCGGTAGACATTTTCAGGTCGTGTCCCTCGTACATATCCTCGTAAATGGTCTGCTGTTGTTCCTGTGCTGCTACCTGGTTGACGAACTTGGGAAAATACGAGTCCGGTAGCGGGAAATGAACAGAATCATACAAGTTCAAATGGCGGGGAGCAGGCATCCAGTTCCGGTGTGGCGCCTTATGATGAAGCATCAGGAAAAATGGTTCTTCCCGACCTTGTTGTTCCTTTAACCAGGAAAGACCCTTGTTGGTAATGATATCCGTAACATATCCTTCAATTATGGTAGTATCCTGTCCTTTAATAAATTCCGGGTTGTAATAATTCCCTTGGTCGTTCACGATCTCCCAGTGGTCAAAACCGGTGGGTTCTCCATGAAGATGCCATTTCCCGATCACCGCAGTACGGTAACCCTTGTCCCTTAAATATTTTGGCAGCGTTGCCTGGTTCCCATTAAATTGTTCCCCGTTCATTCGGAAACCGTTGACATGGCTGTGTTTCCCTGTCAGGATCACTGCACGGCTGGGACCACAAATAGCATTGGTACAAAAGGCATTAGTGAACCGCATCCCGTTCTTTGCGATCCGGTCAATATTGGGAGTCGGAGCTTTTTTTGAGAGTGGATGTCCGTAGGAGCTGATCGCCTGGGCCGCATGATCATCAGACATGATAAAAATGATATTCGGCCTCAGCGGTGGCGCTGTTTCTGCTTTCTTTTCTTCACCACAAGACGCTATGGCAAAGGCCAGGCAAGTGAAGATCATCCAAGGTTTATACTTTAAATCCATATAACAAATGGGGTAGTAATTAATTAATGAGTTTAAATCCAGCTTTCAGCGTCTGTTCGGAATTTCCGCCGACATACACCTCAAAGTCCCCGGGTTCTGAAACAAATTCGATCTGGCTGTTATAGAATTTTAGATCCTCCGCTTGCATGGTGATACTCACATCGACAGAAGCTCCCTTCTCAATCTTGACCTTTTTAAAGCCCTTGAGTTGCTTTGAAGGCGGGGTGATAGACCTCACCAGGTCTCTCAGGTATAACTGCACAACTTCTTCCCCGTCATAATCACCTGTATTCTTTACGGTCACTGTTGCTGTAATGGTCTCTCCCTGCCCTATTTCCGGTTTGTTTAAGCGCAGGTCACTATATTCAAAATCGGTATAACTCAGTCCATACCCAAATGGATAAAGGGGCGTATTTGGAGCGTCCAGGTAATTGGATTTAAATTTCTGGAATTCACTGTCCGGACCAGGTCTCCCGGTGATCTTTGCACTGTGGTAAATCGGGATCTGCCCCACGTTCCTGGGCCAGGTGGCCGTAAGTTTCCCGGCGGGATTATACTCCCCGTACAATACTTCAACAATGGCGTTACCTGCTTCCACACCCGGGTGCCAGGTCTGTAGAATGCTGACCGGCAATTGGGACTCATCCGCTATGGTCAATGGACGCCCGCTCATCAATACGACAACAACAGGTTTGCCGGTATCGACAAGGGCTTTTAGTAATTTCTTCTGGCTTGGAGGCAGGGAAAGGTCTGTCCTGCTGGCGGCCTCACCACTCATTTCCGTAGCCTCTCCTAATACGGCAACAACCACATCCGATGCATTAGCCAGTTCAACGGCCTCTTCCAGCAATTCTGTAGGTTCCTGCTCTGCGATCTGTACCCTGGGGCCAAAAACATTTACCTTTTTGGCCAATTCAACATCATCCGTAATATTGGCTCCTTTAGCATAACTGACAGCTACATCAGGCATGGATTTCCTGAAACCCTCCAATACCGGGATGGCGTTTTTCACATCCCCTGTAGGAGCCCAGGTCCCAAGCATATTATTCTGGCTGTCCGCCAGTGGCCCTACCAATGCAATTTTAGCCGTAGGATCTAAAGGCAGGGTATTTCCGTGTTTTTTAAGCAGTACAAAGGTCTTCTTTGCAATCTCCTTAGCTGCTTCCCGGTGTTCAGGGCTCAGTATATCTTTTGCGGGCCTGCTCTCGTCCAGGTAGCGATAAGGGTCCTGGAAAAGACCCAGCCTGAATTTAGCTTCCAGGATACGCCTTGCCGCGATGGTAATCGATTCTTCGGACACTTTTCCTTCTTTTACGGATTTCTCCAAAGTGGTTAAAAAGCCTTCCCCGACCATATCCATATCCAGGCCTGCATTGAGTGCCAGGGCCGAAACTGCCTGCAGGTCCCCGAGCCCATGGGCGATCATTTCATTGACAGAGGTATAGTCTGACACTACCATCCCGCTAAACCCCCATTGGTCTCGCAGAAGATCTGTCAATAACCATTTGTTACCCGAAGCCGGAACTCCGTCTATATCATTGAACGAGGTCATCACACTGGCAACACCCTCGTCCACAGCTGCTTTATATGGCGGCAGGTATTGGTTGAACATTTTTATGCGGCTCATATCGACCGAGTGATAGTCTCTCCCCGCTTCTGCAGCACCATAAAGCGCCAAATGTTTAACTGTTGCCATCATGGTATTGGGTTCAGAGAGGTCATCTCCCTGGTAGCCCCTTACCATTGCCCTGGCAACCATAGATCCCAGGTATGGATCCTCACCGGCTCCTTCGGCTATTCTTCCCCACCTCGGATCACGGGCGATATCTACCATGGGTGAGAAATTCCAGTTGATCCCATCCGCAGTGGCTTCCCTGGCCGAAATCCTTGCAACTTCTTCCATGAGCTGCATGTCCCAACTCGCTGATAAGCCCAGCGGGATTGGGAAAGTAGTTTTATAGCCATGGATAACATCTGAACCAATGAGCAGTGGAATTTTTAAACGCGAATGATTAACGGCCAGTTCCTGGGCAACTCTTACCCGCTCCGGACCCGCAACTCCGAAAAGTCCGCCAACCTGTCCCTTCCTGATCTTTGTTTCAACATTTTCACTAACTACAGAACCAGTCGCTACACCTCCACCCGGAGTCAGCAGGTTCAGCTGACCGATTTTTTCCTGCAGGGTCATTTCCCCAAGTAGTTCCTCTACTTCCGGTATACGTTCCTGGGCCCCAATACCGTGTATAGACAGTAGTGATAGCGTAAAGATGATGCTGTATATTTTCAGGTATTCTATCATGGTAAGCTTTTTAATATCTATTCTGTTTCAATAATCTTCACACGTTCAGAGAGCCCGTTTTCATTATAGGCTTCAATGGTGAAATAGTAGTTTTGATCTGTATTCAGGGATTTCAGCTCCAGGGAAGTTTCCCCGTATAACTGCCAGCTGCTGTACATCTTGTCCGGGGCTATTCCCCAGATTACATTATAACCCGTAGCTCCTTTTACCGGGCTCCAGCTGATCCGGGCATCCCGGCGGTCTTCATTTCGGTCTACCTTAAAATTCTTCACTTTTTTTGGAGCCTTGCCATTGCCTTTACCAAATACGCGCAGGTCTGATATCGCCAGGTTCCCGGTAGGAACATGGAGATTTTTAAACCGTATAAAACGCGCAGATACCGGGGCTTCTAAAGCGACGTAATCATTAGGTACGTCCTGCTTATTCTCGCTTTTGTCCACTAGTATTTCCCACTGCTCCCCGTCTTTGGAACCTTGTATAATATACTGGTGGTAAAGGCCAGGAACCTTGCCGTATAAATCTGACTTGTAATCGTGGTAATTTACCTGGAAGGCGCGAACTTCAGAAACAGCTTCGAGGACCATTTGTATCCATTCTCCTTCTCCATTCGTTTCGGCCACCCAAAAACTCTTGATGTTTTCATCTACCAGGTTTTCCGCGGTAAACCCATCCTTAGATGAAGAAGTCTTAACGGGTT
>JABDLH010000207.1 GCA_013003145.1 Flavobacteriaceae bacterium
TGCGGCCAGGCCCCGTGAAATCGGTCTGCTTCGGACAAGAAATTAACAGCCTTCTCCAGTCTCTCCAGGGCTTGCTCCCTGGTGATAAAGTCTCTTTCTACACCTACCAGGATCGCCATGAGGCCAAAACCTGAGCCCCCGATAGTTATGATATTTCGATCATGCGTGGGGTAAATACTGTCCATATGGATGCGCTCCCTTGCAAGGCCCGAGTTGGGCTCTGCACCGTCCCAGAAATAATTAAAGGTCTGGTACTGCACAGTGTCTAACAATTGGGTTTCCGTCCACTCCGTCGCCGAGGTGGAGGAAAGTTCCCTATTATCTTTTTTCTCTGAATTAAGGCCGTTGCACCCGAACAATACGGATGCCACGGCCATTGAAATTAAAACTAACTTCATGAAAAACTAACTCAAAATCTGGTGGGGAAGGCCTGCCAAAAGCAGGCCTGCCGTGTCACCATTAGGTTAAAAATAGTCTCTGTTTACAGGTCAGAATTGCGGATGGCCTGTACCTCTTCCTGTGTCAGTGCCTTGCTGAACAAGCGTAGCTCATCCAGGCTGCTCTGGTCAGACAAGTGGCCCCATTCCGTAAATCGCGGTGCCCCGGAACCTATAGAGAGTACATCTACTCCGGTCCAGTCTATCCCGGAGAAATCTCCCTGGGAAACGATTTCGCCATCAAAATACACGGTGACCTGTGATCCGGAGATCGTAAAGGCCATATGCACCCATCCGGCAGTGGCAGGATCCAGCGAGGCAGCCGCGCCACCATCAAACCAGCTGTCTGCAGTTCCATTCCCAACGTTCAGTTTAAAAACCTGGTTGTCCGCACTTCCCTCCCGGAAAAATCGGAAACCACTGGTTCTTAAATTCTGCACATCGGGGTACCCGGCATTCTCTGTATCCTCCGGACCCATGACCAGGATTCCCGCACGATCCGGAGCTGCATTCACGTTGTACCAGAAGCTTGCTGAGAATTCTTGGGTTGTCAAATCTTCTGCCGGGAAAGTCAGGTAGGAATCCGCTGCACCGCTGTAGGCTCCCGATCCCTCAACACTTTCCGTGGTGTTAGCGGGACTTCCGATTACCGTGGCATCCGTGCTTGTGAATAGCTCCTTGTTATCACCATCAAATGGCATATAGAGCATCTCTCCCTCAAATTCACCGGTGTATGGATTGGTGGTACTGATCATGTTCTGTACCTCAGTTTCTGTAAGCGCTTTATTGAAAATGCGGAGTTCATCCATGGGACTGCTGTCCGAATTATGACCCCAGTATCCAAAGGTCTCGCCGCCTGAACCGATAGTAATGTCAGTTACCCCTGTCCAGTCGATCGGGCTGGCCATGGCCGAGCTGCGCACTGCCTGTCCGTTAAAGAATACGGTACTCATGTCCTGGCTGATAGAGAAGGCAATGTGCACCCATTCCCCGGCAGTTACATCCAGTACTCCCCCGTCATTCCAACTCTCACCGTTACCGGTACCCACATTTAATTTTATGGTCTGGTTATCAGCTCCGCCTTCACGGAATAACCTGAAGCCCTGGAAACGGTCATCAGCATCGTCACCGGCGACCAGTATACCAGCCCTGTCCGGGTTAGCACTTACCTTATACCAGAAAGCTGCAGTAAACTCACTTCCTTTGAATTCATCGGCAGGAAAGGTCAGGTAAGAATCTGCTGCTGATTGGAATGCATTGGTTCCCAGCACCGATTCTCCGGCAAACCCCGGGGTGCCTACTTTGGCAGCCTGCTCAATGCTGATCAGGTCTGTATAATCCCCATCAAACGGCATATAAAGAACTTCTCCAGCGAAGAGGGGCGTATAAGCCGGTTCTTTTTCAAAGTTTACCGTTGCGGCCGTTACCTTCCCATCCAGGTCGGTGGCACGAACCGTGAGTTCATGGCTTCCATCGGTCAGCTGGTCATAGACCAGGTCATCGACCAAAACCCTGCGGTAGTCCTTAAAGTCTGAATAACTCGCAATCTGCTGCCCGTCCATCAGAACTGTGATTTTGGCAACTTCAATATCGTCAGTAACTTCAAAATCTATAGTGATCGCAGTTTTTGTTTCCAGAACTTTGATCTTGGTTCCGGGCGTAGGGTAGTTGATGGTCACCTGGGGGGCCGTGGCATCTGTACCGGGCTCCAGCTGTGTGATTGGATCTATCCCTGTATCGCAACTCACCCAAAGGAAAAGCGCGGTAAGGGTCATCAGAATATATTTAACGTATTTCATGATCTGCTGTATTTCTAGTTAGTTAGTATGGGGAACTGGTCTACCTGGGCTTGTGGATAAGGCAGGTAGGTCTTGCTTTCGCTGAATGTGCGTCCATCGTAATTCAGTTCGCTATAGCGTTCTAAACGAATGAGATCAAAATAGCGTTTCCCCCATTCCATACCCAGCTCTGCAAATTTCTCGGCGATCACCTGGTCCAGGGTAACCCCTGAAATGGCGGGCATACCTGCCCTGGAACGCACCTGGTTTACAGCCTGGTCTGCACTCATGGCAGAAGGAGTACCTCCTTGTACCACGGCCTCTGCATACATCAATAAGATCTCCGCGTAACGGATGACATTGAAATTCTTGTTACTACCATAAGAGGTTCTCCCCGGTATTAATTGGTTAGAAGGCAGGTAATGCTTCCCACTGGCAAATAAGGCCCTGGCGTAATCATTGATCACATCCCCGTCACGGGTGGTGTTCGACACAAATGCAGGAAGTGTACTGTAAGCCGGGTCCTGCTGTATTTCCGCAATTCCACGGTCAGTGAATAATACACTGGTCTCTAACCTTACCGTCTCACCCCGGTCTAACATGAATTTGATATACTTCATACTCGGTTCAAAGAAACCCCATCCACTGGCGGCGCCTTCAACAGCCGGAGTCCAGTTCTGTGGGCCGTATGGGGCGTAAAGGTGTGCTTCGCGGTCACCTTCACCCTGGCCGAAATCCGAGTATTGCAGGTCCAGTATGCTTTCATCGCTTAATTTCCCGGGTGTCTTAAACAACTCGTAATAATCCGGATAAAGGTTAAATAGGCCCGAATTGATGATCCTACCCGTTGCTTCGGCCACCGCGTTATAATTCTCCAGCTCCTGGTTGGCCAGGGCCTTGATGGCAAGAGCGGTGTATACCGTAGCGCCACCCGGAAAATCTACCCTTTGGTTAGGGTGCATATCCACGAGGAACGGAATAGCTTCATCCATCTGCTCAGAGATGTGTTGCATCACTTCTGCTTTAGACGGCACTTCTTCAAGGTCTTTAAGTTCCCCTGTATCTGATGAAGTAGGGATGAATACGTCTCCCCAGGTCTGCGACAACTGCAACAGCATCATGGCTCGCAATACCTTGGCCTCAGCGATATACTGGTCTCCCAGGGCTTTGCCACGTTCATCCGCAACTTCCTGGTAGCGGGCAATCTGCTCCATGGCGGTATGAGTAGAAATGATGTCTACGTACATATTTTCCCAGAGGGAGTTATACATCCAATAATCCTTATTGTAATTGTACAGATCGGTCTCAGTATAATCCTGCTGGTCACCCAGTCCGCCCGAATTAACGTCGTCACCACGAACCGCTAATAAGAGTGGTTGTTCCCAGCCCCTGGACTGAAATGCTGCATAAGCACCCACCAGGGAAAGTCCCATATCTTCAGTTTTCGTAAAGTCGGTTCCTCCAGCGAAATTATTGTTCAGCTGGGGCTCATCGAGTTTGTCGGTGCATCCCATAACCACAACTCCTAGCAAGAGTAGCAGTGCGGGTAGCTTAATGTTGTTTAGTATTTTCATGATCAATTTTTTTAGATTTTAATATTCACGCCCATGGTATATACCGCCGGGATAGGATAAGTTTGATTATCGATACCATCGGCCACCTCGGGATTAAAGCCGTTATAATCAAAGACCGTTAACGGTTTCTCCGCAGTAAGGTAAACCCTGGTTTGCGGTAAGCCTTTCTGCGCTTCGATGGTGTACCCCAGGGTGAGATTCTGAATCCTGAAGAAATCTCCGTCTTCAACGTAGTAGGTACTCAGTCGCTGGTTCCATCCTTTGCGGATACCAGCTGCCGAAGGATAGGAATTCGTTGTCCCTTCCCCGTGCCACCTGTTGATCGCGAAGTCCCGGTCTACATTAGTGTCATTCGTAAATATCACTTCGCCACGCTTACGGTTCAGGATCTTATTTCCACCCTGTCCCAGTGCACTGGCTGAAAAATCCCAGCCTTTATATTTAAGTCCGAAGTTGAACCCAAAGGAATAGGTAGGCAGGAATGAACCTATTACGGTACGGTCATCATCAGTGATATCACCGTCCCCATTGAGGTCCCTGTATTTGAAATCCCCGGGCTGCAGATCATTGGCAACCGCTACCGGGTCTGCCTGTACCTCAGCGTCGTTCTGGTATACTCCCACGACTTCTCTGCCGTAGAACCCGAAGATAGGTCCGCCTATAATCGATCGTTGGCGAAATTCTGCCGATCCGGCGTCTAGAAATTCCTGACCTCCCAGGGCAAGCACCTCGTTGTCCAGCGTAGCAAAGTTAGCCGCTACCTGGTAGCTGAAATCTTCAGATACCCTTTTATTCCAGCCAAGTGCTAATTCAAGACCACTGTTGCGGATCTCTCCAACATTTCTCCGGATCGCTCCCGGGATCAACGGGCGCAACACAGGGATGACCGCATCCTCCGTATCTCTCACATAATAATCAGCCTCTATAGAGAGGTTGTCCAGGATCACTGCCGAGATACCGACATTGATCTCTTCGGTGACCTCCCATTTTAAAGAGGTAAAATCACTGTTGGTCAGCACCCCGCTATAGCGGGTATCTCCTAAAGCGGTGGTAACCACTTCCGAAGTGATAGAACCTTCACTGGACGGAACTTTGTCGTTCCCCAGTTTACCCCAGCTACCACGGAGTTTCAGGAAATTGATAAAACTGTTATCATCCAGGAATGATTCTTCAGAAACTACCCATCCAGCACCGATAGTAGGGAAATAGCCCCATTTTTCCTGGTACTTGTTGGTACCGTCTGCACGGAAGGTTCCGTACAACAGGTAACGTCCGTCGTAGTTGTAGGAAACCCTGGAAAAAGCAGAGAACCCGTATTCCCTGACGCCACCATCACGTACATCTTCCTCTACGATGGTCTGTGCCTGGTCAATGAAGTAAGCTTCCTCACCACTGAGCGGGAAATTAAGTCCCCTTGCCTGGATAAGGTCTACCGCTTCATCCCTGAAAGAAGTTCCCCCAAGCAGTGTTACATTATGCTTCCCAAAATTGTCACTATAAGTTAAGGTATTATCCCAAATCTGGTTAGAGATGGTGATATTTCTTTTAAAGAGTGAAGCATCTTCTCTCTGGAAGTTATTGCCGATAAAGTAAGGCAGCCTCACTTCACGGGTGTCTATAGTTTCAAAGTTATGATTGTAGGCTGTTTTAAAAACCAGGTGATCCGGTACCAGGTCTACTTCTGCATAGAAATTGGCCACCACGTTGCGGATCTTGGAACGATTCTCGCTAAAATCCAAGGTCGGAAACGGGTTCTGTCCTCCACGGTACCCGAGGTCCTGGGCATTGGCGTATGGAATAGGCTCTGCATCTGTATTGGAAGGATCCAGAACCGGTAAAATTGGTACCGCGTAATACGCCTGCCTCCAGGCCGAATTCTCAGGATCAAAACGGGAAGCATTACTCAGCACTGCATTTGCCCCAATCCTGAAGCGATCAGTAACCTGGAAATCAATTTTACTCCTCAGGTTAAAACGCTCGTATTCATTCTTCATCTTTAATAACCCTTCCTGGGCAAAGTAGTTGGCCCCTATGGAGTAACTGGCGTTTTCCCCCCCACCGGTTACGCCGAAGCTGTGGTTCTGTATAGGTGCTACACGCAGGATCTCATCATACCAGTCGGTATTAACCGCCGGAACATTAGGGTTGATACGGCTTCGGCCATAGCGCTGCATGGCGTTCAGGATAAACTGTGCATCGGGAGCAGAACCGGATTCGAGCGCTATAGTAGTGAACTGCTCCGCATTGGCCACTTTTAGCACATTCTGTGCTACCTGGTAGCCGGTATACCCATCATAAGTGATCTCTGGTTTTTGGTTTCGGCTGCCCGACTTGGTTTCTATAAGAACAACTCCATTGGCCGCACGCACCCCGTATATGGCAGCTGCAGAAGCATCCTTCAATATAGATACCGTTGCAATATCAGAGGGGTTAAGAAAGTCAATATCATCAAAGAATGCTCCGTCTACGACGTATAGCGGACCAGAGGCTCCAGTGTTGTAAGAGCCGATTCCCCGTACACGTACAGTGGGTGAAGCTCCGGGACTACCGTTACTTACCACCTGCAGTCCGGCCACCTTTCCTTGCAGGGCCTGCATGGCCTGACCGGTTGGTGTGGCTTCCAATTCTTCAGCTTTCACCGTGGTGATCGCGGAGGTAAGATCCTTGGACTTAATCTCCCCGTAGCCCACTACCACTACTTCATCCAATGCCTCGGCATCTTCCTGCAGACTTATAGTAATAGTTTCCTGCCCGTTAACCGGGACCTCTTTACTACTGAAGCCCAAGTAGGAGACCACCAAGGTTCCGTTTGCCGGCACACCGGATAAGGTGTAGTTCCCATCAAAATCTGTTTGTGTACCTGTCGAAGTTCCTTTAACAATGACACTGGCTCCCGGAAGGGGTTGCCCGTCAGTGTCAGACACTGAACCCGATACTGTGATATCCTGTTGTGCATGCAGCACCAACTGTACCATCAGTAGACAGATCAGCAAAAATTTGCTTTGCTTATTCATAATTGTTCAATAATTGAGTTAGATAAATACGAATATAGCAATATGCGGCCCTTCAAGGGATGTGTGATGACTACATAACTAATACATCAAGATATTAACAGGCTTTAACAGCAGGGAATGCACTGATTACGGGCTTCGAAAACGGTTTCGTAACAATGAATTTTAACAGTGTGATGTAGTAGTGATGTAATCTGGTTTCTGCTAATAATGAGGTGTTTAACAGAATTCGTCTGTGCAGGGACTACTTCAACGTAATCAGGAAATTAGAGATGTTCACCTGGCTGTCCAGGTCTAATTTCTTACGCAAACGGTAACGGTGGATCTCCACGCCCGTATGGTTATTCCCATAAGCGGAGCTATCTCTTTTGTGCTGAGATTCATTTTAAGGTAGGCACATAATTTGAGATCCTTGGGAGTCAGTTTAGGGTAACGTGACAGTAATAATTCAAAGAAATCATTATGCAGCTCTTTGAAATTAACTTCAAAACGCTGCCAATCCTCGTCATCCTTAATTGCGCTATCCAGTTTTTTCATGTATGACCGATAGCGTTGCTGGTTCTCAAATTTACTCTTGTTCATGTACAGCAGGTTCTTGAGTTCCAGGATCAGTTTATTCTTTTTGGCCACATTCATTGTAGTACGAGCGAGCTCTTTTTGCTTGCTCTTAACTTCATCGGCCAACTTATCCTTTTCTTCCAGGGCCTTTAATTTTTCCTGTTCGCGCTGTAAGCGATCCTTAAGTAAGCGTTGTTTTCTTTCCAGCTTATTCCGGTTGTACTGCCTTACTGCAAAAATGATCACCAGTAATATTGAGAAGTACAGAATATAACCCCACCAGGACAAGTACCAGGGGGGGCTGATTCTGAAATTTAATACGAGGGGTTCAGAAAACCTGTTTGCCATCCCGAGGGTACGCACCGATAAGCTGTAATCCCCATGACTAAGGTTCTGGAACGATATCATTCCATCGGTAACCTTTGATTGCTGCGCGGACGGACCTTCCAGCTCATAAACATAGTCCGCCTTCAGGGTTCCGGGAGAAGAAACATGAAACTGGATTTCCCTTGAAGCATTATAAGACAGTTCCCAGCCTTTATTCCCTATTGCCAACGCTTTTTCCCTGTCCGAGATGCCGTATAAAACCGGCGCGGGGACTGAATAGGATCCAAGCTGGGAGATCATTTTTTCCAGGTTGAGTTCTGCGAATCCGTCTGTGAGGGTGATCAAGTAGACCGAATCATTTTTCTTGACCATATTTTCAGCATCCGGCACCAGCCTTCTTACCAGGGGCCCGTAATCCAAAAGTGTGGCTACGGTATTGAGATCGGTATAGGTGACTTTAGCCCCTTCCTCGTGATGGCTGAACCAATAGGCATCTTTCTCCTGGTACAACAAACTATGACTGCTGTAATCTTTAAACTGTTCAAACCTTACGATCTTGCCGGATATAGGCT
>JABDLH010000245.1 GCA_013003145.1 Flavobacteriaceae bacterium
GAAGAAGATGTTCTTCACATTATCCCCGATAGACGGTTCCATGATGTTGTCTATATGATAAAGAGGGTAACTCACCCTGGTGTTCTGGGTAATGGATATATCGGAAAAATCCACTTTACCATCGTCATCCATGATCACGTTCTCCAGGATCGCACCTTTTTTGATGGCCCCGTAGATTTCCGGTTCACTTTCCTCTGAAAGATTGATCACCTTGGCATAACAGCCTCCTTCAAAATTGAAGACCCTGTTATCTTCTGTCCATCCATGCTCATCATCCCCGATCAGCCTGCGTGTAGGATCTGTAGAGAGGGTGGTTTTCCCGGTACCCGAAAGTCCGAAGAAAATAGCAGTGTCACCTTCTTCCCCTACGTTAGCAGAACAGTGCATAGGCAGGGTGTTTTTGTAAACCGGTAAAATAAAGTTCAAAGCAGAGAAAATACCTTTTTTGATCTCACCAGTATACCCGGTTCCACCGATCAAAGCGATCTTTCGTGTAAAGTTGAGGATGGCAAAATTGTGCTGCCTTGTTCCGTCGATCTCTGCATCGGCCTTAAAACCAGGCGCATTGATCACGGTCCATTCCGGGTCAAAATTCTTTAACTGCTCATCTGATGGCCTGAGAAACATATTATAGGCAAAAAGATTAGACCAGGGGTATTCATTGATCACTCGGATATCCAGGCGGTAGTCGTCGTCGGCACAAGCAATACAGTCTCTTACAAATAACTCTTTCTCATCGAGATATTGGACTACCTTGTCGTAGAGAGCATCGAATTTCTCGGTGCTGAAAGGGATATTAATATCTCCCCACCACACCTTGTCTTCGGTGATCTCGTCCTTTACGATAAACCTGTCTTTAGGTGACCTGCCGGTAAACTCGCCGGTATTTACCGCGAGTGCTCCGGAATCGGCTTCCCGACCCATCCCTTTTTTCAGGGTCACATCGTGTAGTTCTAAGGGGGAAAGCTGATAATGTACATTTTCACTTTTAATTCCGTATTCCTTTAACGAAATCGATTTCGTCGTCGGGTTGGATGTGCTCATACCTAACTTGTTTTTTAGTTGTGCAAAATTAGCAATAATATAATGTAATCATAATGATTAAACTCAATGTTTAGGCCAACCGCCTAAAAACCCGGATAGCCAATAAAAACCATCCGATTATTAATAAACTTCCACCAATCGGGGTGATAATTCCAAATACGCCCAGATCCCAATCCAGGGCATTAGCAATCGCCAGGGTATAAAGCGAGAAAGAAAATAAGAGGATTCCGAAGGTCATAAAATAGAACACGGCCTTCTTACCTCCTTCTTCAAGGAAGTCTGTGCCCCCGAGAATGATCAATAATAAGGCGTGGTACATCTGGTACTCCACAGCCGTTTTGTATGCAGACATAGATTGGGCATTGACCAGTTCCCTGAGGCCGTGAGAGCCGAAAGCTCCTAAAATCACAGCCAAAAATGCAAACCCGATACCGGTCAGAAGAATTGTTTTGTTCATAACTTTAACAAGCCAATTTTAGGCAAATGTAACAATTTGATACCTTCGTCAGGGTTCGTTTTAAACGAAAAAAAGAATTGAATCGCGTGGTTTACACTACAAATGCCCTTGCAGCAGTTCTGTCAGCCACTCCAGATAATCTATGCGGAAAACTGAAAATATAACCGCTCAAAATCCAAAAAACCATTACATATGCCTCGTAATATTCTCGTTGTCGGAGCCGGAAAGTCTACCTCCCACCTACTTGACTATTTTATTGACAAAGCTGAAGAAAAAGACCTGCACATCACCATCGGTGATCTTAACCCTGATCAAATACCACAGGAATTCCGATCAAACTCCAGCTGCACCGTAATCACCTTAGACATATTTAAAGAAGAAGAGCGGAAGAAGACTGTCAAAGATGCCGATATCGTAGTTTCCATGTTGCCGGCCCATCTACATATCAATATCGCTAAGGATTGCCTGGCTTATGACAAACACCTGGTTACCGCATCTTACGTTAGTGATGCCTTGCAGGAACTGGACGAGCAGGTAAAGGCTAAAGGTCTTGTCTTTATGAACGAAATAGGACTGGATCCCGGCATAGACCATATGAGTGCGATGCAAGTGATAGACGGCATTCGCGCAAAGGGCGGTAAAATGTTACTATTCGAATCATTTACCGGGGGATTGGTAGCACCGGAAAGCGACACCAACCTATGGAATTACAAGTTCACCTGGAACCCCAGGAATGTTGTACTGGCCGGGCAGGGAGGAGCCGCCAAATTCTACCAGGAAGGAACTTATAAATACATTCCCTATCACAAATTATTCAGACGTACCGAATTCATGGAGATCGAAGGTTATGGCAAATTCGAGGCCTATGCCAACCGTGATTCCTTAAAATACCGGGAGGCCTATGGCCTGCAAGATGTTCTCACCTTGTACAGGGGAACCATGCGCAGGGTCGGTTTTTCTAAGGCCTGGAATATGTTTGTGCAGCTTGGGATGACCGATGACACGTATAAGGTGGAAAATTCTGAAGACATGACCTACAGGGAATTCACCAATCTTTTTCTTCCATACTCCCCCACGGACAGCGTTGAACTTAAACTGCGTCATTACCTCAAGATAGACCAGGATGATATCATGTGGAACAAGCTCGTGGAACTCAACCTTTTTGATAAGAAGAAAAAAATTGGTCTTAGGAACGCCAGCCCGGCCCAAATGCTGCAAGTGATCCTCGAAGACAGCTGGACCCTGGGTGATGATGAAAAAGACATGATTGTTATGTACCATAAGTTTGGTTACGAACTCAACGGCAAAAAAGAGCAGATAGATTCTAACATGGTCGTGACTGGTGAGAACCGGAGACATACCGCCATGGCTAAGACTGTGGGACTGCCAGTAGCTATTGCCACCCTTCTGATACTGGATAAGGTCATCGTTACTCCAGGCGTACAGATCCCTATTAAAAAGGAAGTATACGAACCGATACTATCAGAATTAAAACAACACGGAGTGGTCTTTAAAGAATATAAAATACCATACTTAGGGTACAATCCCGACTCTGTTGCAGGTTAAGGATTGTAAGTATTTATAGTATATTTACCGATAAACAGGAAGAGGCGCATGAAAAACGATGATAATTCGGTAAAAATTGATGGTATTGACAAGAAGATCTTAAGGTACCTCATGGAAGATGCGCGGAAACCGATACTGGAAATCGCCAGGCAAATTGGGATTTCCGGTGCTGCAATCCATCAAAGACTCAGGAAACTGGAGAAATCCGGTCTTATCGCCGGATCTAAATTCGTGATAAATCCTAAAGTGTTAGGGTATACGACCATGGCATATATCGGTATCTTCCTGGACAAGGCCATGAGTAACCCCGTGGCTGTTAAAGCACTGGAGAAGATTCCCGAAGTCCTGGAGTGCCATTACACCACCGGTGATTGGTCTATCCTGATCAAGGTACTTTGTAAGGATAATGAACACCTGATGCATGTTTTAAACAAGGATATCCAGCAGATAGAGGGGGTTTCAAGAACCGAAACCTTTATTTCCCTGAACCAACAAATAGACCGGCAAATCAGCATCTGATCGCCGGTCTTTCATTAAATTACTTTTTGTCTGGCGCAGAAGTTAATCCCTGCCACCAAATACCTGAAGTCCCCAGTACACCAAAGAAGCCAGGGCACCTATGGCCGCGACGAGGTAGGTTCGGGCCGCCCATTTAAGCGCATCCTCAGACCCCTTATATTCCTCCTGGGTAACTATATTCTTATTTTGCAACCAGGCCAAAGCCCTGTTACTGGCATCGTATTCTACCGGCAAAGTGATGAAGCTGAAGAGTGTTGCCAGACCCATCATAATTAAACCTGCAACGGCAATATAGAATCCAAAGCCTACCCCTGCAGCAGCTCCGAGCATAAGACCCCCGAATACCACCCACATTGAAAGCCCGGAGGTGACACTCACCACGGGTACCAATTTGGATCGCATGGTAAGCCATTCATATGCCTGTGCATGCTGTACGGCGTGCCCACATTCGTGAGCAGCTACAGCCGCAGCAGCTGCATTGCGCTGGTTGTATACGCTTTCACTCAGGTTTACTGTCTTGTTCTTAGGGTTATAGTGGTCTGTAAGCCTTCCCGGGGTAGAGATCACTTTTACATCCCGTATCCCGTGATCGGACAACATTTTCTCCGCGATCTCTGCACCACTCATCCCGTTGCGCAAATGCACTTTAGAATAATGCTTGAATTTACTTTTTAACTTATTGCTGACCAGCCAGCTCACTAAGGCGATGGCTCCGATCAGTATATAATACATCATCATATTGCTATAGAATTTATCTGTTTAAAGGTACGAAGAATCCGGATTTCAATACCATGATCTCCTGGCCTTCTATAAACCCATTAGCAAAAATCTCGCCAAATAGAATGTCAGTGGAAACAAACTGACAAAATGTACGTCGATATCATCAGACAGCGGCCGCAAAGGCTTCAGTAATCTCTTTATAAAATACCTTTCCACTGACGATATTCAATCCCTTTCTAAGACCCTCATCTTCCAGGCAGGCCTGCTCCCATCCCTTAGATGCAATCCGGATGATATACGGGAGGGTTACATTGGTCAGGGCAACGGTTGAAGTATGAGGTACTGCCCCGGGCATATTTGCAACGGCGTAGTGGACTACATCATCAATGATATAAACCGGGTCTTCATGAGTTGTAGGGTGAGTAGTCTCCATGCAGCCCCCCTGGTCTACAGCCACATCTACCAATACGGTCCCCGGCCTCATTTCTTTCAACATATCGCGCGTGATCAGGTTAGGAGCTTTAGCCCCTTTTAATAAAACTCCCCCGATGATGAGGTCGTGAGTCTTGATAAGTTTCCGGATGTTATATTCGTTGGAGAACTCGGTCACCACGTGGCTGGGCATCACATCGTTCACATAACGCAGCCGCTTCATATTCACATCCAGTATGGTGACATGCGCGCCCAGACCTGCTGCCATTTTTGCCGCTTGTATTCCCACGGTGCCCGCTCCCAGTACAAGAACCTTACCAGGGGCTACCCCGGGCACACCACCGAGAAGTACTCCGCGGCCCTTTACTGGTTTTTCAAGGTAACGCGCGCCCTGTTGTATCGCCATACGGCCTGCAACCTCAGACATGGGGGTCAGTAAAGGCAGGGTTCCTTCCGCGTCCTCCACCGTTTCATAGGCCATACAGATAGCTCCGCTATCTATCATAGCCTGGGTGAGCTTCTCATTGGATGCAAAATGAAAATAGGTGAATACCAGCTGGTCTTTCCTGATCATAGCGTATTCTTCCGGCAAGGGCTCCTTTACTTTGACGATCATTTCATTGGCAGCGTAAACCTCTTCAATAGTACTAAGGATCCGGGCTCCCGCTTTCAGGTAATCGTCATCAAAAAATCCGCTGCCATCACCTGCACCGGACTGAATACTTACTTCATGGCCTACCCTGACCAATTCCAAGACCCCGGCCGGGGTCATCCCAACCCGGCTCTCGTTGTTCTTAATTTCTTTTGGCACCCCTATTTTCATATCGTTCAGTTTTGATACAACTAAACTCCGACAATCTACCATAAAAGAAAAATAAAATCGTCAAAATACAGGGGTAGCATGCTATTTTTAGTATTTATTTCCCAGTTTAACATGAATATATAGGGGTTCAAACAGTCAAAAATCAATTTGTTTTTAGTTTTGACCAGTAAATAGGGGGGCTGTTGCAATACACAAAAAACCCCGGAACAAGTCCGGGGTTCTGAGCGTATTCTATTTTACTGTTGGATCAGGCTACGATATTGACAATCTTACCCGGCACAACGATCACTTTCTTTGGAGTTTTGCCATCTAACTGGGCCTTGGTTTTCTCATGTGCCATGACAGCCGCTTCAATTTCTTTCCGGTCCATATCCAATGGTAATTGCATGGTAAACCTCATCTTCCCGTTAAAAGAGATAGGGTATTCCTTGTTCTGCTCTACAAGGTATTTCTCCTCAAAAACAGGGAAAGGCACCGTGGCGATAGACCCACTATGCCCTAGTTTCTCCCAAAGTTCCTCCGCAATGTGGGGCGCATAAGGGGAGATCAGGACAGCAAGAGGCTCCAGGATCTCGCGTGTATTGCACTTCTGTGAGCTGAGTTCATTAACACAGATCATAAAGGTAGAGACCGTGGTATTAAAAGAAAAAGCCTCTATATCCTCCTCCACTTTCTTAATTGTCTTATGCAGGCTTTTTAATGCTTCTGCAGATGCCGTTTCCTCACTGACCTTAAAGCTGTCTTCCGGGCCAGAGTGGTAGAGCCTCCATAGTTTCTTAAGGAATCCATGTACCCCGGTAATCCCGGCAGTATTCCAGGGTTTTGCCTGTTCCAGCGGACCGAGGAACATTTCGTACATCCTGAGAGAATCCGCCCCGTACTCTTCGCAAATGGCATCGGGGTTTACCACGTTGTATTTAGACTTGGACATTTTTTCAACCTCCCGCGTAACTTTAAATACACCGTCGTCTTCCTTGACAAATATCGCCTCGTTAAATTCCGGCCTCCACGCTTTGAATCCTTCTATGTCCAGTTCATCCGAGGAATTCACCAGGGACACATCGGCATGTAGTGGTGTAAAATGAGGTTCTTCAGCCGCATCATCATCAGCATCTACGATCATCGGACCCAGCAGATCCTGTATTTTTCCAGAAATCTTTTTAAGACTCAGCTCGTCTTTTTTAATATTTTCGACCACCCCTGCACTCACGATTACAGGCACCCTGGCCCCGGGCATATTCCACCTGCAGACAAACGCACTCGTTCCAAGGATCATTCCCTGGTTAATGAGCTTACGTGCAAATTCATCCTGGGGAACGAGTCCAAGGTCATACATGAATTTCTGCCAGAAACGGGAATACAAGAGGTGTCCTGTGGCGTGTTCCATCCCACCTATATAGAGGTCCACATCTTTCCAATAATTTATGGCCTCCTGGGAGAAGATCTCTTCCTCGTTATGAGGATCCATATAACGGTTAAAGTATTGTGAGCTTCCGGCCCAACCGGGCATGGTATTAAGTTCCAGTGGAAATACGGACTTATGATCTATCTCCTCATTGCTCACCACCTCAGCTTTTTCTTCATTCCAGGCCCAATCCGTGGCGTTACCCAAAGGCGGTTCCCCGGTTTCGGTCGGCAGGTATTTTTCTACTTCTGGAAGGCGCAACGGCAGGTGTTTCTCATCTAACATATAAGGCAAGCCATCTTTGTAGTACACAGGGAAGGGTTCTCCCCAATAACGCTGCCTGCTGAATACAGCATCGCGAAGCCTGTAATTGACCTTGCCTTGTCCCTGGCCCATTTCCTCAAGTGCAGCAATTGCTTTCTTACTCGCCTCCTTATAGCTGAGCCCGCTTAAGAAATCGGAATTATCGATAAAGGTATTCTCCTTATCAGCATGAGCTTCTTCAGAAATATCCACATCGCGGAAGATATTTGGGATGGGGATATTAAATTCCTTAGCAAAATCGTAATCACGCTGGTCACCACATGGTACAGACATTACGGCACCAGTACCGTAACCTGCCAGGACATAATCGCCGATCCAGATGGGGACATGCTCCTTAGAAAAGGGATGTATAGCGTAGGCACCGGTAAAGACCCCGGTAATTCGTTTTACATCTGCCATCCGCTCTCTTTCCGATCGCTTGGAAGCAGCGGCTACATAAGCTTCAACTTCTTCGCGTTGCGCGGGGGTTGTGATCTTATCCACCAGCTCGTGTTCCGGGGCAAGCGTCATAAAGCTCACACCAAAGATCGTATCGGGCCGGGTTGTAAACACCTCGATGGGGTAGGATTCACCCGCCCCGGTTTCGGGTTGTGTATAAAAGGTAACCGCAGCCCCTACAGACCTCCCGATCCAGTTGGTCTGGGCATCCTTTAAGGGCTGCGGCCAGTCTATTTTTTGCAAACCATCCAGGAGTCTTTGAGCATATGCAGTGATACGCATACTCCATTGGGTCATTTTCTTACGTATAACGGGGTGCCCGCCTCGTTCACTAAGGCCATTGATGACCTCGTCATTAGCCAGGACGGTTCCCAGGGCGGGACACCAGTTTACTTCCGTATCAGCGAGGTAAGTAAGCCGGTATTTGAGCAAAAGTTTTTGCTGCTCCTTTTGAGACATGGCATTCCAGCTTTCGGCATCTATTGCCGGGGTATCTTCATCACAGGCTGCTTTTACGTTTGTATTCCCGGATTTTTCAAAGTGCCGGATCAGCTCTTCGATGGGTCTTGCCTTATCAGCTTCCCGGTCATACCAGGAGTGAAAGAGCTGAATAAAGACCCACTGTGTCCATTTATAATATTTATGATCAGAAGTGCGCACCTCCCTGCTCCAATCAAAGGAGAATCCCAGCTTATCCAGTTGTTCGCGGTAGCGCTTAATATTCGCCTCTGTGGTCAGGGCCGGGTGTTGCCCGGTCTGTATGGCATATTGTTCTGCAGGCAGGCCGAAGGAATCGTAGCCCATGGGGTGAAGAACATTGAATCCCTTATGGCGTTTATAGCGCGCGTAGATGTCGCTGGCAATATATCCGAGTGGATGACCGACGTGCAGCCCGGCCCCAGATGGATAGGGAAACATATCGAGCACGTAAAACTTGGGTTTTTCACGGGATTCGTCCGCTTTAAAGGTTTGGTTGTCAGCCCAGTATTCTTGCCATTTATCTTCAATTTCCCTAAACGTATAACTCATGTCTTCTATTTCCGTTCTGTGTGGCGCAAAAATAAGTTTATTCAATTTACTTTCCTATTTTTACGGCATTCATATGTCCCATGAGCAAAGCTTTTGAACGTTACCAGAAACGAAAATTAATCTCCTCCTACTTTTCCGTAGTACTCAGCATTGGGCTTGTCCTTTTTTTGCTGGGAGCACTGGGTATCCTGGTATTGAATACCAAGAAACTCGCGGATCACTTTAAGGAACAGATCACCATCTCGGTCTTTTTAAAAGACAATGCCAAGGAGGTTGAAGTGGAGCAATTACAGAAAAGTCTCGCCCTGGCAGACTACACTCGCACCGCAACTTATGTTCCCAAAGAAGAAGCTGCGGCGGCCTACAGTGAAGAAATCGGTGAGGATTTTATGGAATTCCTCGGGGAAAACCCCTTAAAAAATTCGGTAGACATCACCCTGAAGGCGGATTTCGTCAGCACGCTTCAAATAGAAGAAATAGCGGCAGATCTTGGAGAGAAAGACTTTGTAGAAGAGGTGAGTTATGACCGGCCTTTGATCGCCCTGCTCACCGAAAATGTGCAGCGGATAAGCTTCTGGATCCTGGTGGCCAGTGCCCTCTTTACCGGTATTGCCGTATTGCTGATCAACAGTTCTATCAGGCTTTCTATCTATTCCAAGAGGTTCATCATCAAAACCATGCAAATGGTAGGTGCTACCAAGATGTTTATTAGAAAGCCTTTTATATGGACTAACCTCCGCCTGGGAATGCTTGGTGCAGTATTAGCCCTGGTTACACTGGGAGTCTGCCTGTATTACCTGGACCATAATTTCCCCGAATTAGGGCTTTTAAAAGACGAG
>JABDLH010000247.1 GCA_013003145.1 Flavobacteriaceae bacterium
GTATAGGAGGTGGGCCGAAGGTAACTGTCATGGTTTACCCGGAATTCGAGGGACTCCAGGGTGGAGTAATCCTTTTCAGGGTCCTGTGGAGGAATAAAATCAAATGGATTCACCTGTTCCTTGACCAGTTTGAAACTCGCGGTAAAAGTAATGTCTTTAAATGGCTGAGCCGGAGTAACCCGGATTGTCCTGAAGCCTTTGCTATTCTCAGAATAGGACACAGGGGAGTCTAAGGAATTATTGAATTGTATATCCTTAACGCTCTGATTATCACTATTTTCTGGGATAATTAAAAATTGCCAAATAGCATTTTTAACCAAATTTTCGTAGTGGTTCTCAGCGGAGTAGGTGATAGAATATTCTAATGGCATATGGAGAAATATTGGCAAAATTACGCTAAGGTCACAAAGGTCAGTAGTTAAAAAATTCTTTTTCTAACTTATCTGCAATTAAAACAAGGTCGTTCATCTTGGTCTCTATAAAGTCCCTGATATTACCTTCTATTTCTTCGATATGTTTAAATTTTAATTCGGCTCTCACTTTCTCGATAAAGAATGCAGCGGAGTCCTTACTCGGGTTTTTGCTTTTCTCCAGGACATGGATGTGCTTACTGACCTGGTCCAGGCTATTCATTACAGACCTGGGACAGCTGCCATTGAGAATCAGGAATTCCAGTGTACTCAGGCTACTGGGTGATTTTTTGTAGAATCTTCGCATCATGTCGTAAGACTCGGCACATTTAAGTAAGGTAATCCACTCAAAGCTCTTACCCACATCCGGATCATAACCGTTCCTTGCCAGCAGGGCGTCGTTGTATTTTGCATTGATGATCCTGATGATTTGTGTGGCCCGTTCCAGGTTCATTCCCATCATGATAATAGCATAAACTTCATCGTGCAATAGGGTTGCGCGAATCTTACCTCTCAGGATGGTCGTCATTTCAGTGATATCTACACAGAAATCGTAGAGCCCTCGCTTCACGTATAGATCCTTGTCATAATTCAGGACAAAGTGGTAAAATTTATTAATTGCCTCGTATAATTCGGTAGAGATCAGGTCCCTGGCGCTATTAGCATTTTCTCTCGTAGATTTGACATTATTGATAATGGAGAAGCCATTTTCCGTGTTCAGGCCAAGATCATGGAGAACCTCTGTTTCATCCAATATTTCATCGGGGTCATTTGCGGGGTCTCCTACCATGAATTTCATGGACCGCAGTACAAATTGCCTGTCCTGGGACAGTTCGTTGGGGGCATCCAGGGAAGAGAAATAGTTTACATGCATATACCGGGCTACATGTTCTGACCTTTCTATATAACGCCCCATCCAGTACAGGTTATTGGCTACTCTTGCTAACATAGTTGGTTTAGTTATCTTTTAATACCCAGGTGTCTTTAGAGCCACCTCCTTGTGAAGAATTTACGACCAGGTTGCCTTTCTGTAATGCCACCCTGCTTAACCCGCCCTTGAGAACAAAATTTTTCTTGTCCCCGAGCAACGTAAAAGTTCTCAGGTCTACATGTCTCTGTTCAAAAGACTGGCTTTCGTCTATATAGGTGGGATGTACCGAAAGCGACATAATGGGTTGGGCAATATATTTCCGGGGTTCTTTTTTGATCTTTTCTCGTACCTCCGCTATTTGCTCTTTGGTCAGTTTATTCCCGATAGAAATACCGTAACCCCCGGACTCATCTACCGGTTTAACGACCAGCTCCGATATATGTTCCAGTACGTATTTCAGCTCATCGGGCCTGCTGCAATGATACGTATGGACGTTATTCAGTATAGGTTCTTCATCCAGGTAGTATTTAATGATCTGCGGCATATAGGTGTATACCGCCTTGTCATCCGCAACACCGGTACCCGGTGCATTCGCCAGGCAGACATTGCCTTTTCGATAGGCCGCAAATATCCCGGGTACCCCCAGGGTGGAATCGGCCCGGAACTCGAGTGGATCCATGAACAGGTCATCCACCCTGCGGTATATCACGTCTACTTTCTGCGGACCGCTGATGGTTTTCATATAGACAAAATCATTTTCCACGTACAGGTCTCTTCCCTCTACCAGCTCCACACCCATGGCCTTCGCCAGGTAGGAGTGTTCGTAGTAGGCAGAGTTATACATGCCGGGAGTGATCACCACGCAAGTGGGAATATCTACCCCTTTCGGCTTCACACTCTGTAATATTTCGAGGAGATTTTCCGCGTAATTGGTAACGGTATGGGCACGGTAATGATTGAAAACTCCGAACAGGGCTCTTTTCAGGGCAGTCCGGTTGCACACTACGTAACTCACCCCGGAAGGGCATCGGATGTTGTCTTCGAGCACATAATACTCACCGTCAGAATGTTTGATGATATCTGTTCCGGAGACGTGATTATAGATTCCTCCCGGTGGATCAACCCCTATCATTGCCTGCAGGTAGTTGGCTGAAGACCCGATCAGGTCCATAGGAATAATACCATCTTTAAGAATTTTTTTGTCGTGGTAGATATCCCAGAGAAATAAGTTCAGCGCCCGGCTTCGCTGCAGGGCACCTCTTTCTATATGATCCCATTCCGTAGCCCCGATGATCCTGGGAAAAAGATCAAAAGGAAATATCTTTTCCTTGGTCTCTTTTTCACCGTAAACCTGGAAGGTAATTCCCTGGTTAAAAAATGAGGATTTGGCCTTATTGTTCAGCAGCATATAGTCCTCGATCGAATGACCGCAATAGAGTTTAAATAGGGTTTCGTAGAGTTCTTTAGTCTCCCCCTGGGCGTTAAAAACTTCATCGTAAAGCGCATCGTTGTGCTCGTAACAAGAAAAAATCGGGTTGGTCTCCGTGATCATAAAGCTGGTTTTTCTCCTCTTAAGATAGTTGTTTTTCAGGCAAATAAGTAGCTGGGAAACAAGGGATAAGAAAATATTGTGAAAAAGAATAAATTATGGGGTTCAATTTGCGTACTTGTGAGCAGTAGAAATGGCATTTTATCAAATTCCTATTTCAATGTTTTTATATACTTTTAGACGCAAAACCACTGTATGAAACGTTTCCTGATCTCTGCAATCGTATTTTTTTCTATTTCCGGGCTTTTTTCCCAGGAGTTCGATAAAAGCAAAAATTTCAATAAATCTGAAGGCTTCTTTAATTACTTCTATGATTCCGGTTCTGATAAGATGTACCTGGAAGTTAAAGAGTTGGAAAAGGAATTCCTCTATGTGTATTCATTGAGCAGCGGTATCGGGAGTAATGACATCGGCCTGGATAGAGGTCAGTTAGGTAATGAACAGGTTGTATTCTTCCGTAAGGCAGGTAACAAGCTCCTGCTGATACAACCTAACCTGAAGTTCCGGGCTATTACTGACAATGACTTAGAAAAAAAATCAGTGACCGAAGCTTTTGCAAAATCTGTCCTTTACGGGTTCAAGATCGAGGAAGAGAAGGCGGGGAGCTACCTGATTGATATCACCGATTTCCTGATGCAGGATATGCATGGTGTTGGCCAGCGCTTAAAAAGTAATAAGCAGGGTTCCTATAGTGTGGACAGTAGTAAAAGTGCAATTTCCCTGGACAGGACCAAAGCTTTCCCTGAAAATGTTGAATTTGATGTTATCCTGACTTTTAAGGGTAACCCTGAAGGCGGGTATATCAGGTCTGTAACGCCCGATGCCAGGTTAGTGACGGTCAACCAGCACCATTCGTTCATCTCTTTACCTGATGCTGAATATGAAAAAAGGGTATACGATCCACGTTCCGGTTCCTATCCTTTTTCGTATTACGATTATGCCACCCCGGTAAACCAACCCATCCTGAAAAGATTTGTAACCCGGCACCGCCTGCAGAAGAAAGATCCATCGGCAACGGTCAGCGAAGCGGTAGAACCCATCGTCTACTACCTGGACAATGGAACACCGGAACCCGTCCGAACAGCCTTGCTGGAAGGTGGTCGTTGGTGGGACCAGGCTTTTGAGGCTATTGGGTATAAAAATGCCTTCCAGGTAAAAGTTCTTCCCGATGATGCGGACCCCCTGGATGCCAGGTATAACGTGATCCAATGGGTGCATAGATCTACTCGCGGCTGGAGTTACGGCAGCAGTATAACCGATCCTCGTACCGGGGAGATCATTAAAGGACACGTAAGTCTTGGAAGCCTGAGGATTCGCCAGGATTACCTGATCGCCCAGGCGCTGAGTAACAAACCATTTGCAGAGAGGGATGATAATGACCAGGCTATGCTAGACCTTGCCCTGGCCAGGATCCGGCAATTATCAGCCCATGAGATCGGGCATACCCTTGGTTTTGCCCATAACTTCGCAGCAAGTACTAATGACCGGGCATCGGTCATGGATTATCCACATCCAAAGATCTACATTGAAGACGGAGAAATACAGTTCAAGGATGCCTATGATACAGGTATTGGTGTATGGGACAAAGTGACCGTGGCCTATTCCTATTCCGATTTTGCAGAAGGAACAGATGAATCTGCAGCACTTGACCAGATACTCAGTGAAGCCTCCAGGGAAGGGCTACGCTACATCTCTGACCAGGATGCACGGCCGATGGGTGGTGCTCACGGCCTTGCTCACCTTTGGGATAACGGGGCTAAATCTTACGAGGAGCTGGAGAACGTCCTGGCGGTAAGGGAAATGGCCATATCCAATTTCTCAGCAGATAATATCAGGACCGGGGAACCGTATTCCCTGCTCGAAGATGTATTCGCTCCTTTGTATTTCTATCATCGTTACCAGACTGAAGCCGTTACCAAGGTGGTCGGCGGATTAGATTATAATTATACGGTGAAGGGGGATGGCCAGCTCAGTGTTGCGCAACTTCCCCGGAAAGAACAGGAACAAGCTCTTGAAGGAGTATTAAAAACATTAAATGCTGAAATTATTGCGATCCCCGAAGATAAATTACCCTTGTTCCCACCCAGGGCCATTGGTTATCCACGTAGCCGGGAGTCATTAAATGGAAGAACAGGAGTTTCTTTTGATGCGCTGTCGGCTGCTGAAACAGCAGCAGATATGACCCTGTCCTTACTGCTTCACCCCGAGCGTGCATCCAGGTTAGTACAAC
>JABDLH010000251.1 GCA_013003145.1 Flavobacteriaceae bacterium
GGATTATATCCTGCTTTTGGAAGAAGCCTTTCGTAAAAATGCAGACCGTGAATTGCGACAAGTTGAATTGTTGCAGAAAGACGGTAACCCGGCAAATTACGAAACGATCTACAAAAGGCTAATGGGACTGAACCAGGTCCAGGAGCGGATAAGGCCTTTACTGCCTCTTTATATTCAGGAAGAAGGCAGGGATGCAGAGTTTCGTTTCAGGAATTATGACGACCGCATCCTTGCCTCCAAGGTTAAGCTTTCGGAATACTTGTATGCTAACGCATCCCAGTTGATGGAAGAGGCCAACCATAAAATGGATTTCAGGGCTGCATACGATGACTTCGCTTACCTGGAAGAGATCAACCCCGGCTACAGGGATTGCAGGCAGAAAATGGACGAGGCTCACGCCCTCGGCATCAATTACGTCAAAGTACAGATCGCCAATGAAAGCCAGCAGATCATTCCGGAACGATTAGAAGAAGAGCTGTTGAATTTCAACACCTACGGGATCAATGATTTCTGGACGCAATACCATACCAATCCGCTGGAAGACATCGATTACAATTACGAGATGCAAGTAGCATTCCGGGATATCCTGGTATCCCCGGAACAGATACGGGAAAAAGAGTTTATCAAAGAAAAGCAGATCAAAGATGGCTATACCTACCTGGAAGATGAGAATGGATCGCTGGTAAAGGACAGCTTGGGTAACGAGATCAAGATAGATCGCATGAAGACCGTAAGGTGCAGGTTCTATCAATTCACCCAGCACAAAGCAGCCCAGGTCACAGGACAGGTTTCCTATATTGACCTCAACAGCAGGCAAGCGGTTAATAGCTACCCTTTAACTACGGAATTTGTTTTTGAACATATTTACGCGGACTATGACGGGGATAAGAGAGCCTTGGAAAATGACCTGATATCACTGATCAATGTCAGGGCAGTACCTTTCCCGACTAATGAACAAATGGTCTATGACGCAGGGGAAGATCTTAAACTCCGCCTCAAAGACATCATTAGCAGGCAACAATTCAATTAATAGGAAGCCCCGGTAACAGCCGGGGTTTTTTATACATATTTTTCAAGGGGTAGCTCCGCTATATCTCCATGTGAAGTATGAGTCACTACTTCTCCATTCCGAATTACAATAAGCTGCGGAGACTGGTGTGCTACACCAAATTTTTGGGCAACAGCATCAGAAACATTCCTGTTTGCCAACAGGTCCAGGAAATAAAAATCGGCGGCTAAACCGGATCCTAACTTCTCGGTTTCGAACATCCTCAAAGCCATCCTGCTAATACCACAACGTGTGGAGTGTTTAAAGATCACTTGCGTCCTGGATGCTGATTTCTCCGCGATCTCATCCAAGGTATCCCGGGACTGCAGGGGAATCCAGGGGAGCTCGTTTCCGGATTGATCGGATTTACTATTCTTATTGCTAAATAACTGGTTGAACATTCCCATAAATTCTACTTAATTCTTAACTTAATTGATACAAACACTAGTAGCAAGACTGCCGTAATGTCTTGAATTTATTGATTTTAACAGACATTTTGTCTGCTCACTCTTGTTGGTAGGGTTGTTGACTAGGAATTCAAAAATAGACAATAACACGAACATAAAATAACGGGATGAATATAAATAATTTCACAATCAAATCTCAGGAAGCTGTGCAGCAGGCACAGGTCCTGGCCCAGGGCATGGGCCACCAGCAGATAGAGAATGAGCATCTGTTTAAATCTATCGCTGAAGTGGACGAGAACGTCATGCCTTTTATATTAAAGAAACTGAATGTAAACTTCCAACTGGTAAAGCAGGTATTGGATCGGGAACTGGAGCATATGCCCAAAGTTTCAGGCGGAGACCTCATGCTTTCTAAAGAAGCTGGGAAAACACTGAACGAGGCAAGCGCGGTAGCGCGTAAAATGGGTGATGAATACGTTTCCATTGAACACCTGCTGTTGGCCATTTTTAAGTCCAAAAGCAAGATCGCCCAGGTACTGAAAGACCAGGGAGTAACGGAAAAAGATCTCAATGCTGCCATACAGGAGTTGCGAAAAGGAGACAAGGTTACTTCCCAGAGTGCGGAAGACACCTATAATTCCCTGAACAAGTATGCCAGGAACCTAAACCAGCTTGCCGACACCGGGAAGCTAGACCCGGTTATCGGCAGGGACGAAGAGATCCGCAGGATACTGCAGATCCTCTCACGCCGTACTAAGAACAACCCCATGTTAGTCGGGGAACCGGGTACCGGTAAAACGGCGATCGTAGAAGGACTGGCGCACCGGATCATACAGGGCGACGTTCCGGAAAATCTGAAAAACAAGGTGATCTACTCCCTGGATATGGGTGCCCTGATCGCTGGAGCGAAATACAAAGGAGAATTCGAAGAACGCTTAAAAGCAGTGATCAAGGAAGTAACTACTTCTGATGGGAATATCGTTCTCTTTATAGACGAGATCCATACATTGGTAGGTGCCGGTGGCGGACAAGGCGCCATGGACGCCGCTAACATTCTTAAACCTGCCCTGGCCAGGGGTGAACTCCGCGCCATAGGGGCCACTACCCTGGATGAATACCAGAAATATTTTGAAAAGGATAAGGCCCTGGAGCGCCGTTTCCAGAAAGTCACGGTAGATGAACCGGACACGGAAAGTGCCATCTCTATTTTGAGAGGACTCAAAGAGAAATATGAAGCCCACCACAAGGTGCGCATTAAGGATGCCGCCGTAATAGCCGCTGTTGAACTCTCCCAGAGATATATCACCAACCGCTTTCTACCGGACAAGGCGATCGACCTGATGGACGAAGCAGCCTCTAAACTTCGAATGGAGATCAACTCCAAGCCAGAAGAACTGGATGTGATGGACCGGAAGATCAGCCAGTTGGAGATAGAGATCGAGGCCATCAAAAGAGAGGATGACCAGGCCAAGTTAAAGGCACTGAATATAGATCTCGCCAACCTGAAGGAGGAGCGCAACGAGGTATTCGCCAAGTGGGAGAGCGAGAAAGCGGTCGTAGATAACATTCAGAAGACCAAGCAGGAAATTGAAAATTACAAGCTGGAAGCTGAACGAGCCGAGCGAAATGGCGATTACGGAAAGGTCGCAGAACTGCGTTATGGTAAGATCAAAGATGCCACCGAAAAACTGGAGGAGCTACAGCAAGAGCTGGATAAGCAGCAGGAAGTCGGCACCTTGATCAAAGAAGAAGTAACCACCGAGGATATTGCTGAAGTGGTCGCTAAGTGGACCGGGATCCCGGTTACTAAAATGCTGCAAAGCGAGCGTGATAAGTTGCTAAGCCTGGAAGATGTGCTT
>JABDLH010000094.1 GCA_013003145.1 Flavobacteriaceae bacterium
ATGGTACGATTAGATGGGATGAGGTATTTAGAAGCTGCCTTATTAACTTCCTCTAAGGTCATCGCTTCTACCCTGTCCCTGTGTATAAAGGCAAGTCTGAAATCGCCTGCACCGATGAATTCACTCATAAAAGTGCCTAGCCTGGCGGAGTTCCTGAGGATCTGGTCAAAGTCTTTCATCAGGTTGGCTTTCGCTCGATCCAGTTCTTCCTGTGTCACAGGATTTTCTTTAACCTGGTCCAACACCGAAATCAATATAGATTGAACTTCATCCGCATCTTTATCCGATGGTACATCGACATTGATATAGAGGAAGCCGGGTTCTTTTGTAAAAGGGGAAAAGGACCAGAGGGAGGACGCCTTCTGGGTTTCTATCAACGCTTTATACAGCCTTCCCGAAGGTTCATCGGTCAGAACTTGCTCAACGATAGCCATTGCTGCATAATCAGGGTCTGAGCCCGAGGGCGTATGGTAGAGGGAAGAAACCAACTGAAGGTCCCCAACTCGACTGAGAGCGACCAGTTTTTCACCGTCCTGTGCCGGTTCTTCAGTATAAGAATCACGGATCGGGCTATCCGGTTTAGGTATTTTCCCAAATTTATCTTCTACCAGCTCCAATGTCTTTTCTTCATCAAACTTTCCCGTAATCATGAGGACCGCATTATCCGGCCTGTAGAATTTTTTATAGAAAGCCTTTAAGTTGTCTATCGGTACGCGCTCAATATCGGAGCGGTTACCGATTGTACTATTACCGTAGTTGTGCCAAAGAAAAGCCGCATTGATGACTTTCTCCAGGAGAACTCCGGTTGGGTTGTTTTCCCCGGATTCAAATTCGTTGCGCACCACGGAGAACTCTGAGTCGAGATCTTTTTTCGCGATATAGGAATTCACCATTCGATCCGCTTCCAGGTCCAGGGCCCATTCCAGGTTCTCGTCCGTTGCATTGACAGTTTCGTAATAATTAGTTCTGTCATACCAGGTAGTACCATTAGCACGTGCACCATGAGAAGTGAGTTCCTTTGGAATATCCGGGTGATTAGGAGTTCCTTTAAATACCATGTGCTCTAGCAGGTGAGCCATACCTTTCTCTCCATAACCTTCATGCCGGGAACCGACCAGGTATGTAATGTTTACGGTAATGGTCTGCGCAGAGTTGTCCGGGAATAACAATACTTTTAGGCCATTATCCAGCTCATATTGTGTTATTCCTTCGACTGAAGCTACTTTTTTCATTTGGGCATAGCCCGTGACCCCGGCGATCAAAAATGCCAGGAGGATCAGTGTGTAATTGATTGTTTTCATGTTGATTGCTTGTGATGAGAACTTAAAAATAGCGATTTATTTCAATGATTTAATACCCTTTAAAGGGTATATATAGGGTTGAAGTACAAAGAATACGAGTAGTTTATTAAAGGAAGTAAAGAATACTGCCGTCGTTGGGTTAATTTATCAATCATATAAAAGGGGAGTAGCCAGATAAAAATAAGGCAGAAATGTCCCGGTGAAATTCGGGGGATAAACCCCTCCTCCCCAGGGCCAATTTAATGCAGTGGACTGCAGAAAGCTTGCATAAACAAGAAAAAATTATTGAAGGGGTCTGCTATCGATTTTGATCGACCGATCAAAACAACAGGTAAACCGGGCTCGGCACTGTGACTTTGTCTGTGTACTGCAAAGTCCCTTTGCCGGGGTTTCGCTTAAAAGAAACGATGCTGTTAGAATTCTGGTTGGCTACCAGTAAAAAATCTTCATCCGGTGAGAGCGTGAAATTTCTCGGCCAGTCGCCTTGGGTATCCTGGTGGGTGAGAAGGTGTAACTGACCGCTGGCTGGGTCCACCTGGTAGATCACAATACTGTTGTGGCCACGGTTAGATCCATAGAGAAATTTACCATCAGACGATATCCTGATTTCTGCGCAGTAGTTCTCGCCTTCAAATTCCCCGGGCAAGGTACTGACGGTTTCTCGGATATGGTAATCATGATTTCCAGTTTGTTCCAGGCGCGTGATGGTCGAATTAAGTTCGTTGATCACATATACCCATGGCTGTTCAGGATGAATTGCCAGGTGCCTGGGACCTGATCCTGCAGGTAGGGTAATATTACCCCGATGGTTTAATTTAAGTTGATCCCCAGGATTCTTAAGGTCGTATAACCAAAGCTGATCGGTACCCAGGTCTACGCCTATGATTTGGTTTTCTTTACCATTAAACCAGGCTGAATGGGCATGAGGACCTTCTTGCCTTTCATCCGGACCACTGCCATGATGCTGACTGACGTCTATAGGTCCTTTAAGATTACCATCCTGTTCAATTTTAAGGAGGGCTATAGTTCCGCTAAGATAATTGGATACTAACAATTGTCCTTGCTCGTTTACCGCAATATGGCAGGGAGCATCCCCGCCGGAACTTCTCCTGGATAGGAATTCCAGGGAGTCTTCTGCAATCGCAAAAGATGCCACTGTGCCTCCACTGTTTTTCTGATCACTGTTTTCATTAACGGCGAGTAGAAATTTACCGTCAGCAGTTTTGGCGAGGAAAGAAGGGTTTTCTTCCCGGGCCACTAATCCAAGTGATTTAATCTTTCCGTTTTGATCCAAGGCAAAGCGATAGATACCCTCACTGTCCTTATCCGTATAGGTGCCCACATAGAATTCTTCTAGTTGGGGTGGAGTGAATGATTGAATGTCGTTGGCTGAGATCCCCATAAGTATCAGTAATATAGTGGTTAGGATGCGGAGGTGAACAAACATAAGTAAGGTCTTTTCTATATGAAAAATCTAATCTCTGATCATCAGTGTTGGCAGTTTTTAATCTACAGTAATCTGGAAGTTCGAACAGTGACTTTACCCAATAGTGACATGTTAAAGGGGAATATTGCCATGTTTTTTCTTTGGTAAGCTTACTGCTTTATTTTCAAGCATGGCAAATGATTTAATCAATTTTCCGCGGGTGTCTTTGGGGAGAATTACCTCGTCTATAAACCCTCTTTCTGCTGCACTATATGGATTTGCGAACATCTTGGCATACTCCGATTCTTTCTCGAGTAATTTGGCCTCCGGATCTTCGGCTTTGGCGATCTCCTTCCTGAAAATGATCTCACTGGCACCTTTGGCTCCCATTACCGCGATCTCTGCCCCGGGCCAGGCGTAGTTCATGTCTGCCCCGATATGCTTAGAATTCATTACATCATAGGCGCCTCCATAGGCTTTACGAGTAATGACTGTGACCTTGGGCACAGTAGCTTCGCTCAGGGCATAAAGAAGTTTTGCCCCGTTGGTAATGATACCGTTCCATTCCTGGTCTGTTCCCGGTAAAAATCCTGGTACATCCACGAGTACAAGCAGGGGAATATTAAAGCAATCACAGAAGCGGGTAAACCGTGCAGCCTTCTTGGAGCTGTCCACATCCAGGACCCCGGCCAGGCTCATGGGTTGATTGGCAACGATCCCTATGCTCTTCCCGCCGAGGCGGGCAAAACCCACTACAATATTTTCTGCATAGTCTTTATGGATTTCAAAAAAGCTTTCTTCATCGATAATGCCATTGATCACATTTCTCATGTCATAGGGCTGGTTGGCATTGCCCGGAACGATCGTTTCCAAGATTTCACGAGTTTCATCACTGAGTTCATATTCAATGTCCGCAGGCTTGTCTTCACAATTCTGCGGCATATAGCTCAGCATGGTTTTGATTTGTTCGATGCACTGCAGGTCATTTGCCGCGGTCAGATGGGTTACCCCGGATTTGGTGGCATGGGTAGAGGCACCTCCTAATTCTTCCGAGGTGACGTTTTCATTGGTAACCGTTTTCACCACGTTCGGGCCAGTGACGAACATATAACTGGAATGTTCAACCATCAGTGTAAAGTCTGTCATTGCAGGAGAATAAACTGCCCCACCGGCACAAGGTCCCATGATAGCCGAAATTTGAGGGATTACTCCGGAGGCCATGACGTTCCTGTGGAAGATATCGGCATATCCACCTAAGGATCTGACACCTTCCTGTATGCGTGCTCCCCCGCTATCGTTCAACCCAATAACCGGAACCCCGATTTTCATGGCCATGTCCATGACCTTGCAGATCTTTTCAGCATGAGTTTCAGAGAGTGCGCCGCCGAAAACCGTAAAATCCTGGGCAAAAACGCAAACTTGCCTTCCGTGGATGGTGCCATAACCCGTTACGACCCCATCCCCATAGATCATTTGTTTGTCCATGCCAAAATCCTTCGTTCGGTGGGTAACTAAGGCTCCGATTTCTTCGAATGATCCTTGGTCCAGTAAAAAATGAATACGTTCCCGGGCAGTCAGTTTTCCCTTCTCGTGTTGTTTTTCAATTCGAGCTTGTCCACCGCCCAAGCGGGATAGGGCTAATTTTTCTTCAAGAATTTGTTTTTTGTCCTTTGTATCGGCCATTGGTGTTGGGGTGTTTTTCGATTAACTCCTGTTCAATTTCCAGTTCGATTCCAATTTAGCGGGAATTCTGACAGCTTTCCGATCTTCCAAAAGCAATTTAAGACCGACGAGTGCAGCGATTCTTCCCTCCTCTGAAAATTGATCCAGAAGCTTCTCTGGAGAATAAAAATTCGCAACAAAATGGGTGTCAAAATTTCCGGAGGTAAAGGCAGGATGCTCGCAAACAAATTTTCCGAATGGGAGCGTAGTAGCGACACCTTTCACCTTGTATTGGTCGATGGCTTCTACCATCTTCTGAATGGCTTCCTCCCTGTTCTTGCCATAAGTGATCAGTTTGGATAACATGGGGTCATAATGGATCGGAACTTCCATTCCCTCCTCAAAACCATCGTCCACGCGTATTCCATCTCCCACGGGTTGGTTGTAAACCTCAAGGGTTCCAATACTGGGCATAAAATTGTCCAGGGGATCTTCGGCATACACTCTTAATTCCAGTGCATGACCATCAATGCTCAGATCCTCCTGCTTAAATTGCAGTTTTTCTCCCCTAGCAATCCTGATCTGTTGTTCTACAAGGTCTATTCCTGTAACCAGTTCGGTCACCGGGTGTTCTACCTGCAGCCTTGTATTCATTTCAAGAAAATAAAAATTCTGATGCTCATCGAGTAAGAATTCGACAGTTCCGGCACCCACATAGTCACAAGCCCTGGCGACGTTTATAGCGGCCTGGCCCATTGCAGAACGTATCTCAGGGCTTAATACGGATGAGGGAGCTTCTTCTACTACCTTTTGATGTCTTCGCTGAATACTGCATTCACGCTCAAATAAGTGTACTGTATTACCGTGGGTATCTGCCAATACCTGTATCTCTATATGCCTTGGTGATGCTACATATTTCTCAATAAATACGGATCCGTCTCCAAACGAAGCTTTTGCTTCGCTGATGGCTCTTTCCATTTGTTCGGGTAATTGTTTAAACGAATCCACGATCCGCATGCCTTTTCCACCACCCCCGGCTGCAGCCTTGATCAGGATAGGGAAACCGATTTCCTCGGCCGTTTTCTGAGCCAGTTTTACATCGGATATGGCTTCTTCAATCCCGGGCACCATGGGAATGTCGTAGTCCCGTACGGCATCCTTGGCGGCCAATTTGTTTCCCATCACTTTTATAGCATGTGGCTCCGGACCAATGAAGGTAATCCCGTGGTCTTTTACCAATTGGGCAAACTTGGCATTCTCACTGAGAAAACCGTATCCCGGGTGTATGGCTTCTGCCCCGGTATCTTTTGTCGCTTTGATGATCTTCTCCATCACCAGGTAGGATTCGGACGACGGGGCCGGACCTAATAATACGGCTTCATCGGCAAATTTTACATGGGGGGAATGCCGGTCAGCCTCGGAGAATACCGCAACCGTTTTGATCCCCATTTTCCTGGCGGTTTTCATGATACGCAGTGCAATTTCCCCGCGGTTGGCAATTAGTATTTTTTTCATGTGTGTTTCTTTGGGTAAGGT
>JABDLH010000265.1 GCA_013003145.1 Flavobacteriaceae bacterium
GTATTGAAATGGCTAACAAGGTCAATGATAAGGAGATGCTCTCTATCATGAACGAGAATATTGCGAACTTGTATGCTTCCCAAAAGGATTATACGCAATCACTGGAATTCTTTAAAAAAGTTAGCAAACTGAATGAGGAGATCGGGAACGAAGTTTATTCCGCCCAGACCAATAGTAACCTGGCTTCTGTTTACGCCGAAATGGGAGAACAGGAATACGCCATGTTCCACATCAACAAGGCCATTGCCGTATTTGAGCGTCGTAACCTGGAAGACTGGCTTGCCTTTGCCTACGAGATTAAAGGAAAAGTATACCTGCAACAAGAAAATTATAAATGGGCCTTATACTGGTACCACCAGAGTGAACTCCTTCACCAGAAGATCCAGGATGACAGGGGTATTATCGATCTATATAACGGTATGGCCGAGGCCCACTTGGGTAATGGTAATGACAGTATCTCTCAACATTACGCCCAGAATGCTTTTACAATATCTACCCGTATCCAGTTCACCGAAGGAACCCAGAAATGTGCCAAGACTCTTTATAAGATTCACAAGAATAAAGAGAACTTCGCAGAGGCGCTGCGATACCACGAGCTTTTTCAAAGGCTCTCCGATACCTTGTCAAGGAATGAGAATTCCAAGATCCTGAGCATGCTCAAGACTAAGAATGAATACGACAAGCAAAAGATAGCCTTGATCGAGGATAATAAAAGAGAATTAGCCAAGCAGCAGAGTTATGTGAATATAGCCCTCTTTGTTCTCCTGATATTTATCGTAGTGACCTACCTGGTGCACCGCGGTCAGAAGATACAGAAAACACTTAACCAGGAATTGAAATCCAAACAAGAAAGCCTGAAACTCAGGGAGGCCGAGTTAGAGGAAAATATAAGTACCAAGAACAAATTGTTTTCCATAATCGGACACGACCTGAGAGGACCTATCGGCGCCTTGCAGAGTTTACTCAATATGTTTAAAGACGGTGAAGTGGGTAAAGACGATTTTTGGGATTTTATCCCCAAACTTCGGGATGACGTAGACCATATCAGTTTTACCCTGAATAACCTATTACAATGGGGGTATACCCAGATGAATGGTGCGGTCACCAAACCAACGGTAGTAGCTATTGATTCGCTTGTAGCTGAAAACATCAACCTGTTATCAGAAATGGCGGAAAACAAGAAGATCACCATTAATAATGAAATCCCAAAGAATACCCTGGTTTATGCCGATTCTAACCAGATCGATATCGTGGTCAGGAACCTGATCAGCAATGCGCTTAAATTTACTCCGGACAATGGGATCATTCAATTGAAGGCAGAGGAACACCAGAAACACTTTGAATTCTCCGTGCGGGATACCGGCGTGGGTATGGATAAAATTACCCAGGAAAAATTATTTTCCAGGGATGCCAATGTCAGTACTTATGGAACCAATAACGAAAAAGGCACCGGTCTTGGTCTCTCCCTCTGTAAGGAGATGGTTGAAAAAAACAAGGGAACTATCTGGGTAGAGAGCGCATTGCGTATCGGAACCAGTTTCTATTTCACAATTCCCAAATACGAGAAAGCCCTTAGTAAAGCCTCTTAAAGAAGATCGCCCAGTGAATCGGCAGCGATAACTCGCTCTGTGTTAAATCCCTCTGCGTATTCCACACCTACCAGGCGCCCCAAGTCTCTCGCCCTGTACCCTATACTTTCCTGGAAGTTTTTACTGCTTATCGGTGTATCCGGGGCATTGGTATCCGGGTCAAAAAATTGGGAAGAATAGGCGGCAATTGCCTTTTGTTTAGTATCCATGTAACCTGTAACATCAATTACAAAGTCGGGTTCTAAGTTCATCCATTGGATGTAATGGTATACCTGTTTTGGCCGCCATGGATCTTGCCATTTATCGTCACCTTCCATGCGCGTATCGATCTTGATGAGCCCACTGAGGAAACAAGCATCGCTGACCAGGGCACTTCCACGGCCATGATCAATATGCCTGTCCTTTACCGCGTTACACAAAACAATATCGGGGCGGTATTTCCGGATCATTCGGATGAGTGCCAGTTGATGTTCTTTATCATTGACGAAAAAACCATCGGCAAACTCCATGTTCTCACGAACTGATATTCCCAGGATTTTAGCCGCTTCCGCAGCTTCCCTGTCGCGTATCTCTGCACTTCCCCTGGTACCGAGCTCACCTCGAGTAAGATCTACGATACCTACTTTCTTACCCTTTGCTACCTCTTTTGCTATGGTGCCCCCTACGCTTAACTCTGCATCGTCAGGATGGGCCCCGAAAACCAATATGTCTAATATCATAACTAATCTAAATGCCTGTTGCCGGAAATCCGTAAATGGCGTTATCGTTCAATTTATTTAGAGGAAACCGCTGTTTCTTCGGTGCTGGCCACAATTGCCTAGTCTATGTCTGCAATCAGGTCTTCAATGTCCTCTATCCCTAATGAGAACCTGATCATACTTGATGATATTCCCAGTCTTAGCCGCTCTTCCTCGGGTAATAATGCATGAGAAGTTGCTGCAGGGGATGTCACTGTACTTTCTATCCCGGCCAGGCTCATAGAAGGTTTCACCAACTTCAGGGACTCCCTGAACAGTTCAGGGTCGCAGCCCTGGACCAGGTCAAAGGACAACATACCCCCAAAACCTCTCATCTGCTTTGTGGCAAGAAGGTGATCCGGGTG
>JABDLH010000266.1 GCA_013003145.1 Flavobacteriaceae bacterium
ATCTTGTTTCTCCATCGATAATGCATCTTATCTTTTACGAGAAAAACGCCATCCAGTCCTTCAATAAATACAGGGGTATTGTGATCCAGGCCCTTTTTCAGTAAGTCCCGGGATACCGCTATGGCGCGCGTTGTTGGTCTTAAGGTATCTCCCCAGGCAGCAAGGTTACCGTCTTCGTCAGTCTGCCATTCTACCGAATTATATGCCGATGCCCTGACCTCTAGGGTTTGCCAGGTGTATTCCGGCATTGTCTCGCGCTTTGCGCAACTAAAGCAGCTAAGCAGTATCAATAAGGACCATATCCTTTTCATAACTAAACAAATTTCAATCTACGGTCCGATTCTCCAATAGAAGAACATCGATACCGTACATGTCCCAAGCTTTGAGCTGTTCCTCCGGAATGGGTGTAAATGCGTAGGTGAACGCACTTAGTATCAGGTCTGTATCCCCATCCTGGTCCACATCGCCTGTATCCATCAGGAACCATCTGCCCATATCGGAAATAGACTGCCCTATGGCCTTGAAGCTGAAATTATCACTGTCCTCATTTTGAAGAAAAATAAAAGTTTCAAGCGTCTCATTTTCATAGTTGGGGAAGGTGGATAGTAAAGCGAAGTCTATATCCCCGTCCTGGTCAAAATCATGGGCACTTACTCTTGTGGCACCATACATCGGGAAGAAATAAGCTTCTTCAAATCGGTTTTCTCCATCGTTCAGGTATAAGCGCATCCCGTGATAGGGTTTATGTATGTATGTCTTATCAGCGTTATCCCCATGAACTGAAACTATATCCATGTCCCCGTCTTTGTCGTAGTCCAGGAGTTCAAACCAACTACTGCCGTAGATCGGGCTGTAACGAATAAGCTTTTCCTGTAAAAACTCCCCGTTCTCCTGTTGGGAGAGTAAGGTGATGCTTTCATCTCCCTGCGATGTCAGGGCTATAATATCCTGGAGCCCGTCTGCGTTCATATCTTTCACCTCAATTTTTATTACACCGGCCTGGTTCAGCAATATTTTTTTATCATATGTCCCCCCTGCGTTTTTTTTGAACAGGCTTAAACTTCCTCTCAGATTACCGAATTCACAAACTAATATCTCGGAGACCTTGTCCTGGTCCAGGTCAACGGCAAGGGAGTGGACCGGCCTGTGCAGCGGCCCCGGTAAGGCTATCCTTTCACCGGTATTTACATTAAATAAATTTCCTCTCGCAATTTCTGAGGGGTCAAGCTTTCCAACACTGGTCACTATTTCCAGTGAATCCTTGCCGGAATACGAGGTTATCCCTTGCTCAAAGGATCCCATATCCTGCCAGGTAGAATCTTGAAAATTGTATTGTCTTAAACGCCCTTCCAGATCCCCTGTAAAAAGCGTGGAATTTTGCTCATTAAAGTCCAGCGAGCTGATATAGGTCCCCGCTATACTATCACTGTGGAGAACTTTTAATTCAAAAAGCTCCTGCCGCGGGAGAATGGTCCTGCTTTTTATATCACTGATATCTGCCGGTGCCATTTCCAGTATATATTCCTTAAGTAATTCCCAGTCTTGCTGGGCAATGAGTGGCTGCCCCGGGTAGATACCTGTTCTAATTACTTCTTCCTGCTCACGGTATGAAAGGCCTCGGTAAGGATTGTAGTCACCTTCCTTTATACCTAATCTTGCAGCCATATCGGGCAAAACACTTCCGGCCCAGGTATCACGGGGAAGATCCTCTATTGCAGGTGCCAAATGACAACTGGCACAATAGGATTGGTACAGGGCCTGCTGTCTTTCCTTCTTAGAAGGCTTGCAGGACAAGACCCCGAACATCGATATAGAGAGAAGAAAATAAACGAATTTCTTAAAATTAGTCGGATTGCCGGGGACACCGGTCCTCATAAGATAATCCGACAAGCTATGGCACCATAAAGGTCTGGTCACTGAACACAGGTTTTTAAGAGGGAATACAGGTTCATAATTTTCACTTCGCTTAGCTATAGCAAAAGTGTATATTGTCCTTTGAAAGTTACAATAATTCTTATGAAACTAGCCGTAAAGATTCTTTTGGTATTCCTGTTGTTGATAACAGGGGTAGTCCTATTTCAATTACCCAAACTTAATATAATATCAGGTTATGCCGCAAAATACATGGCATCGGGCGTACACCTGGCCGATCGAACCCCGGCGGACATTATTCACCAGGACTACGATGTGCCACTGATTAAATGGGCGGATGCTGAATTAGTGGAACAGGGCGGGAAAGCAAAGGCTTCTGTTTTTGGACTGGCAGAAAGATATGCGCTGTGCCGTGACGGGTTGGGATGTGTACTTTTTAATAAAGACTTTGAACCGAAAAACAACTGGCTCACTCCTAAACGAAATATAAAGGCGGATACCCTGGAATACCCTATCGGTAGCCAGGAGCCAAGGGATACTGTATTCCCGGAGATCAATTACCAACAGTTAGAAGAAGCTGTCGCTCATGCCTTTCATGAAAATGATACACAACGCACCCGAACCTTGCTTATCCTGTATAAAGACAAGATCATAGCAGAACGATATGCCGAAGGGTTTGATAAAAACACCCCGATCCTTGGTTGGTCTATGACGAAAAGTATATTGGCTACCCTCTATGGCATCCTGCAGGAAAAGGGGGTGCTGCATATAAAGGACCCAGCGCCGGTAAGAGAATGGCAGCGAGATGAACGCAGTCAGATCAGCCTCAGGGACCTGTTGCAAATGCAAAGCGGACTGGAATGGGAGGAAGACTACTCTAAAATCTCTGATGTAACGGAAATGCTCTTTTTTGATGCGGACATGAGCCGGGCGCAACGCGAAAAAGAACTGAAGGCCACTCCCGGCACACATTGGAATTACTCTTCCGGTACTTCTAACCTCTTGTCAGCTATATTAAAAAATTATTTTGATTCAGAACAAGAGTACCTGGACTTCCCCTATTCAGCGCTTATAGACAAAATAGGGATGAACAGTATGCTCATGGAAACCGATTGGGAGGGTAATTATGTCGGATCTTCCTATGCCTGGGCCAATACTCGTGATTGGGGAAAGTTTGGGCTTCTCTACCTTCACAGGGGCGAGTGGAACGGGGAGCGCTTATTCAATCCTTCCTGGGTTGATTTTGTGACCAGCCCGGTAGAAGATTCAGCAGGGCAATATGGCGGACACTTCTGGCTTAACCAGGGGAATACCTATCCCAACGCCCCTTCAGATCTATACTCCGCCAATGGTTACCAGGGGCAGCATGTTTATATAATTCCGTCAAAAGAGCTCGTCATTGTCCGTACAGGATTGGCAGAAACGCCCGAATTTGATGCTGATGGATTCTTTAAATCACTCCTCCAGGCATTCTAAACGATCAGAAATATCAGGAGGGCATACTTTCACCACAACTTTCCTGCAGTTGACAACAATAAATTTGAGTCAGTCCTATGTGTTTGTATGTTTACCATGTAATAAAAAACGGAGTTAATTTTTTCATTTTCATATAGTGTTCTCGTAAAAGAGTCCTGGACGTAAGAACAGGGCTCTTTTTGATTTTAATAAGAAGTTATTTACCTTTTTTCCATTATACTGATCAACGAATGAAAGACGAACTCAGCTCTATATCTGTCCTGATCCCCGATGGCGAGAGTTTTTACCTCCGTACTGTACTTCACTGCCTTTCGCGGATAAAAGGTGTCAGGATATATGTGCTTTCCGCTAAACGTTACACCCCCATGCGTTTCTCCAGGTATATCTATAAATATGAATACCATGAATATTCGGAGAACACAACTGCATGGATAGCCCTGATCAACCAGCGGATGCAAGAACATAATATTGATGTACTGATGCCCATTTATGAAGCAGGCATTCGTAAGTTAATCGAGAACAGGCAGCAACTCCGTTTCCGGGAAAAAACACTTATATCGGCATCCACTACAGAATTTGATATTGCTAATGATAAATCAAAGCTTGCCAAGCATTTACAACAACATCAATTACCGGTTCCGCGCTCTTATCTGCTGCAAGGAAAAAATAATAACTCGCTTCAAGAAGTGCATTTAAATTATCCCTTGTTAGCTAAACCTTTCCTGGTATCGGGAGGTGGAGAAGGTATCGTAGCTGTAAATAATAAAGATGAACTCCTGGAAAAGTTGGAAAGTGGCGCTGTTCAAACCCCGGTATTATTACAGGAACAACTAGATGGCCACGACCTGGGCTGCAACGTGATCTGTAAAGAGGGCGAGATCCTGGCATATACCATACAGAAGGGATTCTTATACAACAATACTCCTTTCTCACCACAGATCGGGTTGTCCATGGTGCAGGAAGAATCAGTAATACAATCCGTGAGAAAACTCATGAAATCCTTAAAATGGACCGGTGTGGCGAACGTGGATCTTTTCTATGACAAAAATAGCCGGGAATACAAGGTGCTGGAGATCAATCCCCGCTATTGGAATACACTCCTTGGATCCCTGGTTGCAGGGGTAAATTTCCCCCTCGTTTACTGCC
>JABDLH010000006.1 GCA_013003145.1 Flavobacteriaceae bacterium
TCCCTTCTCACTGCTGAACCTGATCGGGTAAGCAGAGAAGTCGTTTACCTGGGCAAACAGATCGGCAGAGGTCGCAAGCCGACTAAGTGTAACTGCACGCATTTCTTCGGGAGAAAGGATTTCTTTCGGTTTTTGAGAGCGGTTGACGATTTCTTTTTGCGCGGTCGCCAGGACCACCTCGGAAAGATCGTAAATATGCTGCATCAATTCTGCTATGGAGCGAAGATCATCAGCGGCACGAAATTCATAATCTTGCTCGGTAAGTGCCTCTGTAGCCCAGTAATAACGGAAAGCCAATCCGTCTACCATCCTGGCCAATGTAGTGCCTGCCGTGTATTGTTCACCCCGCTGTGGGAGTTGCTCATAGCTTTTGCCCGTGCTATCCGAGGTTTGCCCCATAGTTAACTGCATTGTAAGAATTGTGGAAAATAATACGATATGTTGTCTGCTCATCTTTAGAATTGGTGTACAGTTTGAGAGGTAAATACAGCAAGCCTGGCCCTGCGCAATCACAGGGCTGCTGTGTATGACATGGCATACGAAGCACCAATCAAAATAGCGGGATCCCCGGCTGCTGATTTACTTCGAATAAAAATACATAAAATCTGCGGTCACCATAGAGAACCTTGTTCTTTTCACCTGGGTTCTGTGAATTAAAACGAACTGCGACTTCTTACTTTTGTATGGCATAGCCGGGCCTGCTCAGGGGATGGTGATAGGAACCAGCATATTCTTCTCCCGGGCGTTAGGTACTTCTGATATTAGAACATATGAACCTGGCTCCAGCTCTGCTGTAAAATACCCGGTCCTCCCTGCCGGCATATCGTTCACCCCGCCGAGAAAGACAACCCCTTCCGGAGCCGGTGAGATGAGCCCCTTGGGATCGACCCAATTCATCCAGGCTTCTAATTGGTCCAGGTCTGCATTTTCTTCCAGCCTGACAAGGTTGATATCGTGCCCTACAAAATTTTCATGGGTCACCTGGTCCTTGTAGGTCACCTGGAATACTTGTGGCCCCGCTTTTATTGAATCCTGCACTTGTATACCTTCAGCTCCCGAGATGGCAATCCGCACTGTGGGCTCCGGGGGTGTATGGGTGGTAGTATCCTGGACTACAACTAACTCTTTTACCATTCCCATGACTCCATGAAAAACACCGTTGGGCATTTTTACATAACACTCCAGCACATAATAACCGGGCTCCATGTAAATAGTGCTCTCGGCCATTTTACCGGCTGATACAAGTCCGACACCACCGGAGAATACGATCTCGGAAAACCAGGGCGGTAATTTACCGAAAGCTTCCATAGCCTTGTCCATTTCTCCTTTATTGATCAACTCCATCCCTTCCTGGAAAATGGGCATCACATCTTTTTCTCCGTCTTTGATGTTTTTACCCTCGGGATACTTATCCAGTAAAATAAAATGAGGTTCATTAGAGGCATTGGTATAGCGAAAGGTCTGCCAACCGGATCTGATGGTATCTTTTAGCTGGAAGTCCATGACCTCTGTGAGTACTTCTATCACCTCTTCTTTTTTCACCTCTTGCTCTTCCTTAGGATCTTCCTTACAGGAGGCAGCTGTTATTAGTGTGACGAGTAGGAGGACAATTCCTGTGCTCCTAAAATGGTTTACGATCTTGTGCATGATTATGGTTTTTCAAATTTTAATGCAAATGGCCGTTCCGGGGGAGAACTGTTGATTGGTACGACTGATTGGAGGAATTTAAATGTACGTAAATTTTCTATGTTATCACATAAATGTTTAACATACAGCGAGATGGGAGAAGAGTTGTTTGCTGACCTATACTTTGTTGAGAATTGGATTGAAAGCTTTGGAGGCGACAACCACCTGGTCTCCTACCTGCAATTCCCTGCTTTCATTTTCCGAGACTACTACTTTTACTACGTTTGTCGCGATCAATAAGGTGATTATCCACACCACTTCCTCTTGTTGTATGTGCAATATCCTGCCGCTGAACTGGAATTTACCGCTGATCTTGTGCTGCATAAATACCTCGGCGGGGCTGCCTTCTTTGCAAATGAGTCCACTTTCCAGAACCGCCACTCGGTCCGAAAGTTTGATGACTTCCCCAAGGTCATGGCTGACCAGAATAACAGTGAAGCGGTAACGATTTTGTGCATCGAGGAGAAAATCCTGTAGTTGGTTCCGCATCTGGTGGTCCAGGGCAGACATGGGTTCATCCAGCAGGAGCAATTTGGGCTTACGGATCAAGGCTCTTGCCAAGGCGACACGTTGTTGCTGCCCCCCGGAGAGCTGCCCGGGTTTTTTATGCTGTAGTTCGCCCAGGCCACTGATCTCAATAAGCTCTTCCAGGAAATCTTCGGCTTCTCCTCTGCGGAGACCGAAGGCCAGGTTCTGCCTGGCTGTAAGGTTTGGAAATAAGGCGTAGTCCTGGAATACAAACCCAATGTCCCTTTTCTGGGGAGGAAGGTCTATGTTCTTATCTGCATCATACCAGGTTTCCCCGTGTACCACGATACGGCCGGAGTCTGGCGGTAACAGCCCGGCTAACATTCTAAGGGTAGAGGTCTTACCAGCACCTGAGTCGCCATATAAGGTAAGGCTTTCGCCTGTACCCAGCTCGAACTGCAGGTCTAATTCCATCCCGCCTTGAGCAGACCATAATTTCTTTTTGAGCTCCGCTGTGATCATCGCCAGAATTTTTTTAGGTAGCCGCCATTGACCAGGTAAACCAAGAGTAAAATACTGAAAGTAATGGCAAACAATACCATGGAATAGAAATTCGCGGCCCCGTAATTAAGAGCCTCAACCTGGTCGTATATGGCTATCGAAGCTACCCTGGTTTCTCCCGGGATATTTCCCCCGATCATCAGCACTACACCAAATTCACCCACCGTATGTGCAAAGGAGAGTACTATGCCGGTGAGTAGGGAAGATTTAATGTTGGGAAGCAGAATCTTATATAAAGTGGTATACCTGGATTTTCCCATCAGGTAAGACGCTTCTTTTATTGATGTTGGAAGAGAAGCTAAACCGGACTGTATGGGGTGTACCATAAAGGGCAGGCTGTAGACCATAGAAGCGATCACCAAACCGGGAAAGGAAAATATAAGTTGAATGCCTAACCACTCGTCTAGCCACTGCCCGAAAGAATTTGAAGGACTAAATGCAAGGAGGAAGTAAAAACCCAGTACTGTCGGTGGAAGCACCAGGGGCATGCTTACCAGGGTTTCTATAATAGGCTTAACCTTAGACCGGCTGGAGGATAACCAGAAAGCGAGGGGAATGGAAACAAAGAATAACAATACCGTGGTTACGGCAGCCAGCTCAAAAGTGATCTTAAGTGGAGTTCCCTCTAACATGGCGATAACATCATTTCGTTTAGTTTAACCATCGCCTGTACTGCTGTTCCGGGCTCTAGTTTCAGTTGCATCACGGCGGCCGTAGAGATGATGGATTCCAGCTTGCCCAGTTCACTTTTTAGAACTAAGCTGCTCAGCAGTTCTCCTTTAGCTATGGAGAAAACGGTAGCCGGTATCCGGTTTTGTAAACTGATATCCAGCGGTCCCGGCTTTGCGATCACCACTTCTGTCTCTTTAAAAAGTAGTTCCACATCGGCTCCTTGAACCAAGTAGTCTAATGTATCCGGAGTATCAATAATGATGGATTTCAATACTATTCTGCCACAGTGTACACTGACCAGGGAAAGACTTCCGCTAACCTCTATTCCCGATATAACACCTTTTACCTTATTCATGTACCGAATATCCAAATTTTTTCAGGATCTGCCCGGCTTCAGGGGAAAAAAGGAATTCAGAGAATGCCATGGCCGCATCGGGCTGAGCGGAATTTCTAAGGCAGGCTACTCCCTGTTCTATTGGGGAATATTTCTTCGGATCAAGATCGGCCCATTTACCTATCCCTGCAACATGGGCAGATAAAACCACGGCTTTGGCGGTAATTCCTGCTTCAGAGGCGCCGGAGCGAATAAACTGGCTGGCCTGGGCAACACTTTCTCCATAGACCAGTTTATGTGAAATCTGATCGTATATTCCGGCTTCTTTCAATACCTCTATGGCTGCCCTTCCATATGGGGCGGTAAGCGGGTTGGCTATGGCAATATGATCAATTCCCGGATCGGAAAGTGCTTTTAGTGAGGGTTCTATCCCGGGTCGGTTAGTCCAGATGACTAAGGTGCCATATGCATAGACCCGAGGCTCACCGGCTAAAAGATCTAACTTTTCCAGTTCACGGGGGTAACGCATATCTGCTGAGACAAGTAAATCATAAGGGGCTCCTTCACGTATCTGTGCTGTCAGCTTTCCGGAGGAACCAAT
>JABDLH010000010.1 GCA_013003145.1 Flavobacteriaceae bacterium
GGATATAGATACCCGGTTCTACGGTGAACACCATATTAGCATTCATCGGTGTTTTTAAGGGGCCGTAGTCATGGGTGTCTAATCCGATATGATGACTGGTGCCATGCATAAAATACTTCTTATAAGCAGGCCAGTTCTTATCTTCATTCTGTACGTCTGCCTTATCGAGCAACTTCAGCCCTAATAATTCTGACGTCATCAGCTTTCCAACTTCCTTGTGATACTCGGCCCAAAGGGTACCTGGTACCAACATTTTGGTGGCATCGTTCTTTACCCGCAGAACTGCGTCATAAACCTCGCGCTGTCTTTTGGTAAATTTCCCGTTCACCGGGAATGTCCTGGACAGGTCACTGGCGTAATTGGCGTAGGTGGCTCCCACATCCATCAGGATAAGATCCCCATCCTGGCACTGGTTCTTGTTCTCTACGTAATGAAGCACGTTAGCGTTGTTTCCCGAAGCGATAATAGGGGTATATGCAAAGCCCCTGGATCGGTTAGACAGGAATTCGTGCATCAATTCTGCTTCTATCTCGTATTCCCAGACACCGGGCTTCAGGAATTTCAATACACGCCGTATTCCTTTTTCGGTGATATTGCAGGCCTGCTGCATAATTTCCAACTCCTCCGGCTCTTTGGTTCCCCTGATTTCCTGGAGGATAGGATTACTCCTTCCCCAGTTATGCGCTGGAAAGTCTTCTTTTACTTTTGCGATAAAGCGATCTTCCCTGGTCTGGGTCTCTACAGACTGGCGATAGTGCTCGTTGGTATTGAAATAGATCAGCTCCGCTTCGGTCATCAGGTCATAAAAAACCTTATCAAACTCTTTGAGCCAATACACCGTTTCTATCCCGGAAACCTCGGTAGCTTTTTCCTTGGTTAATTTTTCTCCCTCCCATACCGCAATATGATCGTTGGTCTCTCTTACAAATAGGATCTCCCGGTGTTTCTTTTCAATAGCATCGGGGAAAAGCAGTAGTTTGGTCTCTTCCTGGTCTGCCCCGCTCAGGTAAAAAATATCGCGTTGTTGCTGAAAAGGCATGGTGCTGTCTGCACCAATCGGGTATATGTCGTTCGAATTAAAAACGGCAAGGCTTTTTGGACGCATGCGGTCCATGAATTTTTTCCTGTTCTTAATAAATAGGGAATTCGGTATCTGTGCGTATCTCATGTACTAAAGTGGATTTTGCCAAAAATAGCTATTCGTCCTAAGTCCGCAAAACCCAGCAGATCATTTCCACGACGCTTCGCAGCCGTCACCGGGTTCTATAAAGTCCTTTTGATTTTTGCATTCTTTTCCACGAAGCATACGATCTCCTTTGCGATATTCTTGCTCGTCGCTGCTTCCAGTGCTTCCAGGCCCGGGGATGCATTCACCTCTAATAACAACGGTCCTTTGTGGGATCGGACAAGGTCTACACCGGCAATACCCAGCCCCAGGTGCTTTACCGCTTTAAGAGCCATATGGGTTTCCTGGGCCGTAGGGATGATGGCTTCTGCAGAACCTCCGCGATGCATATTGGATCGAAAATCGCCAACTGCACTATACCGTTTCATACTCCCTACTACCTTCTGCCCAACGACAAACAAACGCAGGTCTTCCCCATTAGACTCCTCGATATATTTCTGTATTAGAATATCGGTGTCCATGTGGTTCAGGGTATCGACAATAGACCTGGCAGAACGGGTAGTCTCGGCCAGGATTACTCCTATTCCCTGGGTACCTTCCTGCAACTTGATAATCACCGGCGGTCCTCCTAACAGGTCTATCTGTTCTTCCAAAGTCCCCGGGTTAACCGTAATAAGTGTAGGGACAATAGGGATCTTCTTCCGCGACAGCAGCTGTAGTGTTTTCACCTTATTCCTGGCCCTGGTAATACCTCCTGAACTTGCCGAAGAAAAAATGCCATTCAGTTCAAATTGCTTGACTACCATGGCCCCGTGGGCGGTTACCTTGGTCCCTATCCTGGGAATGATGGCATCAAAAGAGTGGGTGATCTCATCCTTATCCAGGAAAATCCTGGAAGCTCCGTTCCCCAGTTGTACGGAACAGCGCATGTGATCAATTAACTCTATATAATGATCCCTGCGCTGCGCTTCTTCCGCGATGCGATGCGTGGAATATACATTCAGACTGACTGATAAAAGCCCTATATCCATGAGAAATTCAAAGGCAGTTTGTCTCCCTAATATCCGATAAATAAATCACAGTCAGCACTTTCAAACTCCAAATTCCATATCTTAGGACACCGCAGCTATATATTTGTTTAATTTTTGTCAATATTTATTCAACGCGTTATCTTTGTGTAGCTATATTATACTGGTTCTAAATACGCTCCCACGAACTCCAAAGTTTGTTAATAATAGGCCAGTAACCTATTTTTGTAAAAACTATCTAAACGAATGAGTGCATTAATCTCCTCTTCCATTGCCAGAAAAGTGGTAATGGCACTTTCCGGTCTTTTTTTAGTCCTCTTTTTAGCGCAGCACTTTACCATCAACCTTACTTCCGTAATTGCACCCGACACCTTTAACGAGTGGTCGCATTTTATGGGGTATAATCCATTGGTACAGTATATTCTTCAACCCATCCTGGTCGCGGGAATCATTATACATTTCGTAATGGGGATTGCCCTGGAGATACAGAACAACCGGTCGAGGAAGATCGGTTATGTGAGATACAATGGCAGCGCCAATGCTCCCTGGACATCGCGGAACATGATCATTACCGGCTTAGTTGTACTCGCTTTCCTCGGACTGCACATGTACGACTTCTGGGTACACGAGATGGCTTACAAATACCTGGAAGGCAATCCCGAAGACCCTACTCGCTATTACGCGGAGACCGTTGAAAAATTTGAGCCTATCTGGCGAACCGTAATTTATGTTATCGCCTTTGTGCTTCTTGCACTGCACCTCTGGCACGGCTTTTCATCTTCTTTCCAGTCTATGGGATGGAATAACAAGTACAGCGCCGGACTTCAGACTTTTACTAAGATATACGCAATAGCGATCCCTGCCGGCTTCGTATTTATTGCACTTTATCATCACTTTAACCCTATAACTCATTAAGTATGGGCATCCTCGATTCTAAAGTTCCATCAGGGCCACTGGCCGATAAATGGACCAAACATAAGAACGAAATCAACCTGGTAAATCCTGCCAACAAACGTAATATTGACGTCATCGTGGTCGGTACCGGTCTTGCCGGGGGATCGGCTGCAGCTACGCTTGCAGAACTCGGTTATAACGTAAAAACCTTCTGCTACCAGGATTCGCCCAGGCGTGCACACTCTATCGCAGCCCAGGGTGGAATCAATGCAGCAAAGAACTACCAGGGAGACGGGGATTCTAATTACCGTTTATTTTACGACACCATAAAAGGAGGAGACTACCGCTCCAGGGAAGGAAACGTTTATCGTCTTGCCGAAGTGTCTTCTAATATCATTGACCAATGTGTCGCCCAGGGAGTTCCATTTGCCAGGGAATACGGTGGATTGCTGGATAACCGCTCCTTTGGAGGGGTACTGGTATCCCGTACTTTTTATGCCAAGGGACAAACAGGACAACAGCTTTTACTCGGGGCATATGCCGCGATGAATAGACAGATCAACCGCGGAAAGATCAAGGCTTACAACAGGCATGAAATGCTAGACCTTGTTCTCGTAGACGGAAAAGCCCGTGGGATTATTGCCCGTGACTTAGTAAGTGGCGAGATCCAAAGACATTCGGCTCATGCCGTAGTACTGGCCAGCGGAGGATATGGCAACGTATTCTTTCTGTCGACCAATGCCATGGGAAGTAACGTAATGGCTGCATGGCGGGCACACCGAAGGGGAGCCTTCTTTGCCAACCCATGTTTTACACAAATACACCCTACCTGTATCCCGGTATCGGGAGACCATCAGTCCAAGCTGACACTGATGTCAGAGTCGCTCAGGAATGACGGGCGAATCTGGGTGCCGGCTAAAATGGAAGATGCCATAGCGATAAGGGAAGGCAAACTAAAGCCGACCCAGATAAAAGAAGAAGACAGGGATTATTACCTGGAACGCCGCTACCCGGCATTCGGCAACCTGGTTCCCAGGGATGTTGCATCAAGGGCAGCAAAAGAACGCTGTGATGCCGGTTTTGGAGTGAACAAAACAGGTGAAGCAGTTTACCTGGATTTCTCCGCAGCTATCATGAGGTATGGTAAAGAAAAAGCACTAACCTCAGGGATTAAGGATCCATCTGATGACACGGTAAGAAAGTTGGGAGAAGAAGTTGTAGAAGCTAAATACGGGAACCTTTTCCAGATGTATGAAAAGATCGTAGACGAAAATCCCTATAAAACCCCGATGATGATCTATCCGGCGGTTCACTATACCATGGGCGGACTTTGGGTTGATTACAACCTACAGACGACCATCCCGGGATGTTACGCCGCAGGGGAAGCTAATTTCAGCGATCACGGCGCCAACAGGCTAGGAGCTTCTGCATTGATGCAGGGTCTTGCAGATGGTTACTTCGTATTACCGTACACCATAGGCGATTATCTTTCTGATGATATTCGTACCGGGCCTATCTCAACCGAAAGCCCGGAATTTGAGCACGCGGAAAAAGAAGTTCGCGAGCGCATTGAAAAATTGATGTCGGGGAAAGGGAAGAACTCGGTCGACTACTACCACAAGAAACTTGGAAAGATCATGTGGAACAAATGTGGTATGGCCAGAAATGCTGAAGGCCTGCAGGAGGCGATCAGAGAAATCTCCGAGCTGAGAAAAGACTTCTGGGAGAACGTCAAAGTACCCGGTGAATCAAAGTCGATGAACCAGGAACTGGAGAAAGCCGGGCGAGTTGCCGATTTCCTGGAGCTTGGCGAACTTTTTGCGAAAGACGCCCTTCACAGGCAAGAATCCTGTGGCGGACATTTCCGGGAAGAATACCAGACTCCTGAAGGTGAAGCCCTGCGTGATGATGAGAACTTTAAATATGTGGCCGCTTGGGAATACAGAGGAGAGCCTAAAGACGCTGAGCTGCATAAGGAAGAACTCGTCTATGAAAACATAGAGCTGAAAACCAGAAGTTATAAATAAAAATACCCGGCCCTGTGATGTGATTTACAGGATCGATTAAATAGCAGTACTAAAGAAAATAGTATGAATCTCAAATTAAAAGTTTGGCGTCAAAGTGATGCCCACGCAAAGGGGAAGATGGTAGACTACTCTATCAGTGGTATTGACGGGGACATGTCTTTCCTTGAAATGCTGGATATCCTGAACGAGAACCTCATCAACGAAGGAAAAGAGCCGGTCGAGTTTGATCATGACTGCCGGGAAGGAATCTGCGGCAGCTGTTCCCTGCATATCAACGGGGAGCCCCACGGACCGGATAAGTTTATAACGACCTGCCAGCTGCATATGCGTAAGTTTAAGGACGGGGATACCATTGTTATTGAGCCGTTCAGAGCTACTGCATTCCCGGTAATTAAAGATCTTGTCGTGGATCGCAGCTCCTTTGATCGTATACAACAGGCAGGAGGTTACATCTCTGTGAATACATCTGGAAACACCGTTGATGCTAATGCGATCCCGGTGCAGAAGGAAGCCGCAGATACCGCTATGGATGCTGCAACATGTATTGGATGCGGTGCTTGCGTAGCTGCCTGTAAGAATGCCAGTGCCATGCTGTTTACCTCGGCAAAAGTTTCCCAATTCGCCTTGCTCCCGCAAGGACAGGTTGAGGCCACGGAGCGTGTAAAAAATATGGTAAGGCAAATGGATCTTGAAGGATTTGGTAACTGTACCAATACCGGGGCATGTGAACTTGAGTGCCCTAAAGGGATCTCCCTGGATAATATCGCACGAATGAATCGCGAATATTTAAAGGCCAACCTCAAAGGCTGATCTTTTAATTCTTAGAATATATTCAAAGCCATCTGCACTCCCTAAAGGTTGTAGATGGCTTTCTTGATTTTACTCCCCCCGGACACTCTATAATCCATGGCAGTCCCCTCAGACTCCTCTCTTTAACACTTCTTCTAAATCTTATTAAACATTTAACCTTAAGCGGTTATATTTTAAAAGGGTCTTAACGGACATTCCCCTTACTGCAATGTATATTCATATTGAAATTATTTACTAATCATTACAGACACATATAACATGAAAAAGATAGCAATATTAGCCACAAACGGATTTGAAGAAATTGAACTTACCTCTCCTTTACAAGCCATGAAGAATGAAGGCTTCGAGGTAGATATCGTAAGTGAAGAATCCGGGCGTATAAAAGGATGGAATGAAGGCGAATGGTCTAATTCCTATTCCGTAGATAAAACTATAGACCAGGTGAAAGCATCAGATTACAATGCATTAATGTTACCTGGCGGGGTAATTAACCCGGATAAACTGAGAAGAAACGAGGACGCCCTGGAATTTGTGAGGGACTTCTTTAAACAAGAAAAGCCCGTAGCCGCAATTTGCCACGCTCCCCACGTACTGATCAGCGCAGGGGTAGTAGACGGTCGTAAGATGACCTCCTTTAATTCTATCAAAGATGACCTGGTCAACGCCGGGGCAAATTGGGTAGATGAAGAGGTTGTAGTAGACCAAGGCTTTGTAACCAGCAGGAACCCTGATGATCTCCCGGCATTCAACGCCAAGTTGGTCGAAGAGATCAAAGAAGGGAAGCACGAAGAACAACACGCTTAATCATAGGCCCTCAATCCACCAGAACCCGTTGCCCTGCAACGGGTTTTTTTATGTGCAATTCGCTACTTTTAAACTTCAGCAAAAACTTGGATTATGACGTTCGACATTTCTTCTAAATTACCCGGCTTAGAACCTTCTATCTTTACCGTAATGGGTGCGATGGCCCGGGAATATAAAGCGGTAAACTTATCCCAGGGATTCCCTGATTTTGAACCGGACCCGGAATTACTCGCCCTGGTAAATGCTGCCATGCGATCCGGTTATAACCAATATGCGCCCATGGCCGGGATCTACTCACTGCGCGAGGCCCTTGCCGGAAAGATCAATTCCCTCTACGGTCACTCTTTTAACCCGGATTCCGAAATTACGGTGACCAGCGGGGCAACCCAGGCCATATTTACGGCTATTACAGCTTTTGTAAACCCGGGTGATGAAGTTATCCTGATCAGGCCTGCCTACGATTGTTACGAGCCCGCTATCCACCTCAATGGAGGCAAGGTGGTTTCCGTACAAATGAAGGGAAAGGAACACAGCATTGACTGGGAAGAATTTAAATCGGCTATTACGAACCGCACCCGCATGGTGATCATCAATACTCCCCATAACCCCAGCGGCAAAATCCTTTCCAAAGCAGATATGCGTGCCCTGGAACAGGCCCTGGACAATACTGATATTCTGTTATTAAGCGATGAAGTCTATGAACATTTAATATTCGATGGTAAACAACATGAAAGTGTGGCCCGTTATCCCGGCTTGGTATCACGCGCTCTGATCTGTGTGTCCTTTGGAAAAACCTTTCACACCACAGGCTGGAAAATGGGATATTGTGCAGGCCCGGACTACCTGATGTCCGAGTTCCGCAAGGTGCATGAATTTAACGTGTACTGTGCAAATCACCCTATACAGCATGCTTTAGCCCGTTACCTGGAAGAACCGGGGCGTTATCTCGGCCTGGGGCCGTTTTTCCAGCAAAAGAGGGATTTCTTCCTCAATGCTATCGCCGGAACACGATTTCATTTCACCCCCTGTGAAGGCACTTATTTCCAGTTATTGGATTACAGCGGTATTTCTGATGAAGCGGATACCGATTTTGCCCGAAGGCTGATAACGGATTACGG
>JABDLH010000019.1 GCA_013003145.1 Flavobacteriaceae bacterium
GGAAATAATAGTGTGCATGCTTAAAAAACAATTCGAGTTCGTTCTCTTGGGCAGAAAAGTCCCGGAATTCCAGTTCCACCTCAGAAAGTAATTCGCGCTGTAGCGTATCTTTCATTTTCGCCACCCAGACAGAATCGGTGTATTGAGAAGGGAACAAGTATGGGTAATCTGACTTTAGCTGCGGTAGTTGTTCAGGGCCGGCAGAAGCAAACTCCTGGTCAAAGCGATGTACTACCAATGTTACAGGCAGCTCCTGCACTTCTTGTTTCACTTGTTTCTTTTCGCTCTTACAACTATGTATAATTATCATTAAAGCAAGAAGTGGCAATAAGGCTCTGTACATCTAAAGTATTCTATATTAAGTTTTAATATTAAGCCTCCAGGCTTTATTTTTACGAGGGTAAAGTTAATTGTTTTCACTGTAATACCTATCTGAATGCAAACCAAAAAAGTTGCTGAACACATCACCGGCTGGCTTAAATCTTATGCTGAGCAGGCCGGAATGCAAGGATTTGTCATAGGAGTTTCCGGCGGTATAGATTCTGCGGTCACCTCAACGCTTTGTGCGCACACCGGTTTGGACCTGTTGTGTGTAGAAATGCCCATCCACCAGGGAGAGAACCAGGTGACCAGGGCGGATGACCATATCAACTGGCTGCAAAAGAATTTTCCAAATGTCCGCCGATTAAAAGTAGAGCTCACCCCGGTCTTTGACAAGCTGATCGATGCGCTGCCCGATGTAGAGGATGAAGAAGAGCGTTTTATGTCATTGGCCAATACCAGGGCGCGACTGAGAATGACCACTTTATATTATTTTGCCGCCCTGGAAAAATACCTGGTCGCGGGAACCGGTAACAAAGTAGAGGACTTTGGCATCGGGTTCTTCACCAAATACGGTGACGGAGGGGTAGACCTCAGCCCTATCGTAGACCTGCTTAAAACCGAAGTATACGCCCTTGGAGAAGAACTTGGGATTATAGAATCTATCATGATTGCTGCACCTACTGATGGGCTTTGGGGAGACGACAGAACCGATGAAGACCAGATCGGGGCGAGCTACCCGGAACTGGAATGGGCCATGAGAATGAAGGACGAAGGGAAAAATTCATCGGATTTTTCGGGCAGGGAAAAGGAAGTTTTTCTTATATTTAACAGGTTTCATTCGGCTAACAGGCATAAGATGGTTCCCATCCCTATTTGTAAGATTCCGGATGAGCTAAAATGACCGCTCACCTAAGAATCAAGTGTTTAAAACGAATAAACCACCTGAAATTGGAGGGGTTTGGGAAAAAAATTACAATTTTACTGAAGAAACAAGGGAATTTAACGTCAAATCGTGTATTTCTGAACATAAATAGACGAGAAGTTAAATTTTGCAAACACACCAAACATGATCAACGTATTAGTTGCTGACAATCATCCAATTGTACGTATGGGGATCAGGCAAATTTTAGGCGCTGCCTCCGACATCAGGGTTATCGATGACGCTGCCACAACCACCGAACTTTTTGAAAAATTAGATGAACAGTCCCCCGACGTCGTTATCCTTGAAATGGATATTCCTGAAATTAATGGTATTGCCACACTTCGTAAAATGAAACAGGATCATCCGGACGTGAAAGTCCTGATCTACAGTGGCCAATCTGAAGATGTCTACGCTTTAAGCACCATCAGGGCAGGCGCCTACGGCTACCTCTCTAAAACAGCAGAGCTGGAATACCTCACCAAAGCGGTAAGAAGAGTAAGTTCCGGGAGCATGTTCATCACGAACGAGTTGGCTCAAAGGCTTGCATTCGATGAAGGCACGCAGAAGCCAAGGAGATTCTTCAGGAAGCTTTCTACCCGGGAAGTGGAAGTCCTTAAACTCCTTGCCAGCGGTAAGCGGAACAAGGAAGTCGCACAAGGACTGAACCTCAATGAAAAAACCGTGAGCACCTATAAGGCGCGCTTAATGAAGAAGCTGAATGTAGATAATATGGTAGACCTGTTGCAACAGGCTAAAGCATTAGAACTATACTAAACCAAACATACCAAAACAGGAAACCCGGTCTGTGACCGGGTTTTTTATTTTCCGGGCAGGCCTTCAGGCGATCACCCGGTTCAATTTCTGGTTCAGTAATTTCGTCAGTTGAAGATAATTGATGATCTCTTCCAGGATCTCGCGGTGATCCTGCTCTACAGCTTCCGTATTTTTCTGCAAGGCCGCTATTCTTTTTTTAATCAGGTAACAGCGAAGGGTAAGAATGGTTTCGCTCACCAATTGTGCTACCCCACTATCCTTTTCTTTGGGGTAGATATCTTTCCGTTCCCAATCGTGAAGGGTATATTTCTCTTCTTCCATCAATATGGACGAGATTTCTGCACTGAGCTCCTGGTCTAAGGAATTCAGGAAAACCTGCAGGGAAAATTCGTCGTTTTCGTTCATTTCCGCGATCAACCTGGTATAGATTTTCTTGAACTGCTCATGGGCTAGTTCTATTTCATCGTCCTGCAGGTCCAGGTAGATTTTTTCAAACACCCTGGCTTTAAATTGCTCCGGTTCCAGTACCAGGTCGCCTTCATCGTTTTCTTTCAGTACGAGATCTTCAAACTCCTGTTGTTGCTTTCCGTATAACAGCAAAACTTCAATGATCTTTCGTTCCAGCTCGTATTGCACATCCACTTTGGCTGCCGGGGCATCATCTCTGACCACCTCGAAGGATTTCTGCTCCTCCTTGGCTTTTTTGGCCGCGTCCATCCCCTGTTTTTTACCCATCTGGGCCAGGGTATTGAACAACACCGCTTCAGAGATGTTCATCATAGCGGCGCATTCCTGTATATATATCTCGCGCTGTATACGGTCCGGGATCCTGGAAATACTCTGTACGATCTCCCTCACCGTATCTGCTCTTTTAATAGGATCATTTGCAGCTTCCTTAGCCAGTAGCGAGGTCTTGAATTGTATAAAATCCTTAGCTTCAGATTTCAGGTAATGCTGCAGTTCATCTTCTGTATGCCTGCGTGCAAAACTATCCGGATCTTCCCCATCCGGGAAGGTGACCACCTTTACATTCATCCCTTGCTCCAGGATCAGGTCTATTCCCCTCAGTGAAGCTCTCTGACCTGCTGCATCCCCATCAAAAAGTACGGTGATATTCCTGGTAAGCCTGTTCACTAATCGTATCTGCTCCGGGGTCAGTGCAGTTCCACTGGAGGAAACCACGTTCTCTATCCCGCTCTGGTACATCTGTATCACATCGGTATAGCCTTCTACCAGGTAGCAATTATCTTCTTTGGCTATGGCCTGTTTAGCAAAATTGATCCCGTACAGCACCTTGCTC
>JABDLH010000026.1 GCA_013003145.1 Flavobacteriaceae bacterium
AGTTCCTGCCGAGGAAAGGATGGTAATTAAAGGCACACATTCCCAAGTATAACAGCCCGATTCCCCATCCTATAGCGGGAAAAATAACCCAGGGCATACTGGTTGTTTTCCAATTAACAAAGGCCAGGAAAGGAATAACGATACAGTAAGCCAGCAAGCTGGCATAGAAATTCTTAAGTTGCTTTACTTTTCGATTAGCTCGGTGAAACCGGATATCGTAATCTTCAGTTTTCATGATCAGTGATTTTTTAATTAATACTTTAAATATCACCCATTAGGCCCAATCCTGGTAAAGTATAAAACCCAAGTGTCATATCTTGAAGATGAATTGTACTCGTTCAAATGAGGCTACTCATTCAGCGGTTATCCTTCTTCATAAATTCCTGTATTTTCCGCTCCTCCCATTTTTTGCCCAGCACCAGGCCTTTGCCAAAAGCTTCAGAGGCATGGAATAACAAACCTATCCCCCATCCCACTGCCGAAAACAGCGACCAGGGGATTCCAGAGGTGGTTTTAAGGTTGATAAATACCAGGAATGGGATCACAATGCAATAAGCTGTAAGATTGCCGTAGAAGCCTTTAATAGCCTCCACGCGCTCCTTGGCTTTTAAATACCGTTTACTCTCTATATAAGTTTCCTGGGATACCGCATCGGTCACTTTCCGGGTGAGCAGTGGCAGTTTAACGATAAATCTGTCGTGGGTCTGGTCGATCTCCATTTTCCTGGAACTCAGGATCTCGTATCGTTGCCGGATATTGTGCAGGCCTACCCCGCTGCTTTTCTTCACCACCTGTTTAGGTTGCAGATTATTGGAGATAACCAGCACCCCGTTCTCTTCATATACCTTGATCAAAAGGGGCCTGGATGCCGTTACCACGTTGTGCTTTACAGCATTTTCCAGTAACAGCTGTAAAGACAGGGGCACCAACTTTGCATCAGGGTTCTCCGCCTTTTCCGGAATCTCGAAAACGATACTATCCTCGAATCGCATTTTCAGCAGTGATACGTAGGTTTTCGCAAACTGCAGCTCTTCACCCAGGCTGACCACATCCTTATGTTTTTGTTCAAGTACGTAACGATAAACCTTTGATAGTGAAGTGGTGAAATTCTGAGCCATTTTAGGGTCTTCTTCTATCAGGCTGGTCAGAACATTAAGGCTGTTAAAAAGGAAGTGTGGGTCCAGTTGATTTTTTAAAGCATCAAATTTTGCCGAGGCTGTACCCGCGATGATCTTTTGTTCTTTTACTTTACTCTCCTGCCAATGCTTATAAAAATAGAAGGCATGGAAGATCATGGATGCCACCAGGGTTATGATGAGGGCGACCAGGTAGTGTATCCTTTTTTCAGTAGCGATAAACTGGTTCCAGGATTCTCCTCCAATGGTCACCTCGACAAATACCCTGATGAGGAAAATACCCAGCATGGTCAGCAGAATGCTGCCAAAAATCCCGATCCACAGTCTGAATCGTTTGTATTTACCCCAAGTTACCCGGTGATTCAGGTACTGGAAGAAAGAACCGTTAATAAAGGTAAGAACCACCGAATACAGGAAATTATAGCCTACCCCGGTCCAGAACCGGTCGTTCATTTCAATAGACCTTCCCAGGACCAGTTCGATTCCCATGAATATCAGGGTGATGAGGAAACCTATCAACAGCCCCGCTCTGAACATTTTACCAATAGAATCCATATCTGAGTTTACAATAGTTTGATCTTAAGTCTTGCCTATGGCCATTTAAAGGTAGCAAAAAGCCACAAGGCAGTAACCGCCTGAGAAGCCCAATACCTCCCTTGCTGACAAAGATGGCTCCGTAGCTCAAGATGTGAAAATACATTATACCCAATTGTCAATTACTGCTGCTGAATCGACGCCAGAAACCTTAAGACAACAGCGTCAACTTCAAAACAATCGAATTTCCGCAACTTTTTAAAATATTGGGCATTATCCGTTAGCTTTGATACGAAGCAAATAAATTGATCATCTTTTTATGTATATACCTGCGCACTATAAAAATGAAAACCTGGAGGAAGTCAGGCAATTTATAAAGGATAATGCCTTCGGGATACTTGTAAACCAGCTGGAGGGTAAGCCATGGGCCACCCATATCCCATTAGAACTGCATACAGACGCTGAAGGAAAGGAATGGCTGCTAGGCCATGTCGCGAAAGCCAATCCCCAATGGCAGGCTTTTTCAGAAGAGCAGGAGGTTCTCTGCATCTTTAACGGACCACATGCCTATATCTCTTCCTCCTGGTATAAAGAGGAGGAAGTACCGACCTGGAATTATATCGCGGTTCACGTATATGGCCGTCTCAGCTGTCTTAGCGAAGAAGAACTGTTGTTCAGCCTGGAAAAACTGATCGAGAAATACGAAAAGGATTCTGACCATCCCATCGCAATGTCCGACTTATCAAAGGAAACGATGAGACAAGTAAGGGGGATAGTAGGGTTTAAGATAAGTATTGACGATATCCAGGCCGCGTATAAACTCTCCCAGACGAGGAAAGAAGACCACCCGGAAATCAGCAGGGAACTTGAGCGGCGCGGAGGTGCAAATCAATGTGCTATGGCCGGACTTATCCGGAGACAATCTGAAGAATAAAACGCAATTAGATAGTATGAAGCCTCCCTACCAGTGACTCCCTGTACGATCGGCTCACCGGTATCACTTTGCGCGAGATCTCGAGATGTCCCTCGGCCAGTACATCCAGTTTGGAAATGTTCACTACGTAAGAACGATGTACTCTCAGGAAATGCGAGGAAGGTAACTCTCTTTCAAGAGTTTTCAGGGTGCTGACCACCAGGTAACGAGCGTTATCCGTGATAATATTACAGTAATTCCGCTCTGCCTCTATATACAGGATATCTTCTAACATGATCTTGACCATCCTGCCATGATGCCGAATGAAGATCCGGTCTTTGAGAAAACGGAGGCCGCCGGTAATTATATGATCTGGCATTTTTCGGCCTTTCAACTGTTCTGCAACTAATGCCACCGTACGCTCTAAATTGAGCTTGCCGAAAGGTTTGGATACAAATGCCTGCGGATGGGTGGTGCGGGCCCGGTTAAATGTCAGTTCATCATTATTTGCCGTCAGGTAGATAATCGGGATGTCTTGTTCTTCCTGTATCATTTTAGTGGTTTCTATTCCATCCAGTTCTCCCTTGAGATGTATATCCATCAGGATGATGTCCGGGGTATTACGC
>JABDLH010000031.1 GCA_013003145.1 Flavobacteriaceae bacterium
TTACCTAGCACATCCCAAAGAGACGGTTTACTTTATCGGGTGGGACCTACCCAATGAATCCACAGAAGTACGCCAGGTCTGGACCCAGGGACAGGGGAAATACAGCAGTCACTGGTTACCGGGGATAGATGATATGACAGAAAAGATTGTATACGATCTTCAAATAAGGTTTGATAAAGATTATTTTGTCACCGCCAATGGTACACAGGAATCTGTCGTAATAAATGATAGTACTGCAAGCTGGTCTTTTGATATGGATAAACCGATGAGCAGCTACCTACTTGCCTTTGTCATTGGGAAATACGGTAAAAAGGAACTATCGGCTTCAAGCGGGGTTCCCATTGAACTTTATTATTACCCGGAAGACAGTCTCAGGGTAGAGCCTACATACCGTTATTCCCGCGAAATATTTGATTTCCTTGAAGAGGAGATCGGGGTACCCTACCCATGGCAGGTCTACAGGCAACTACCGGTACGCGATTTTCTCTACGCAGGCATGGAGAATACCACTGCCACCGTATTTTCCGATGCCTATGTCATCGACAGCCTGGCTTTTGCGGATAAGAATTACGTGAATGTCAATGCCCATGAACTGGCCCACCAGTGGTTTGGAAACCTGGTGACAGAAGTTTCTGCCGAGCATCACTGGCTGCATGAAGGATTCGCTTCTTATTACGCGCTCCTGGCTGAAAAGCAGGTATTCGGGGATGATTATTTCTATTGGAAATTATTTGAAAGCGCTCGTACCCTTGACCGTATATCTCAACAGGATAAGGGTGAATCTTTATTAGATCCTAAAGCAGGCAGCCTTACCTTTTACGAAAAAGGAGCCTGGGCTCTTTTTGCCCTGAGGGAATTAGTAGGGGACGAACAGTTCAAGGCTGGAATCCGCTTATTCCTGGATCGCTATGCTTATACCAATGCCGAGGTCGGGGATTTCCTCGACCAGGTGGAATATGTATCAGACCGCGACCTATCAACTTTTAGTCAGACCTGGTTGGAGGCAAAGCAATTCCCCTATAAGGAAGCTATGGAATTATTGAGTAGCAGTAATGAGGAAATCAGGAATTTCCGTGAATTACAGAACACCCTGACCGTAGCCAGGGATTCCAGTGCATCTATATTAAAATCGGCCTGGTCAGAAAATGAGTCGGACCTTTTCAGGGCGAACCTTATCAGTGATTACAACAAATCCATGCCTGCAGAATTACTTGCCGATCTCATGGAGACCGCAGGGCCTAAAGCAAGGCAGGCACTTGCCTTATCCAACTCGGGTGTGCCTGCACCCTTGGTGGATACCTACGAGTCCTTGCTAGATGACCCAAGCTATGTCACCGTAGAGAACGCATTGTTTAAATTATGGGTTCATCGGCCGGAAGAGCGATCTTCTTACCTTAATGAGACCCGTGACATACTGGGATTGCCTAATTATAATGTCCGACTTCTCTGGCTTACCCTGGCCTTGTTCACCAAGGATTATGAGCCGGGTAGGGAGAAAGAATATTACCGGGAATTATCCGGGTATACGGATCCCAAATACCCTTTTGATATACGCCTGGGAGCTTTCCGTTACCTGGAGGAAGCCAGGATGTTCACGGAAGAGAATATCCATGACCTGCTGCTGGCAACTACACATCATTCTTGGCAGTTCCGGAAATTTAGCAGAGATTTATTAGGGCGTTTGATGAAAGACGATAAACAACTTACCAGGATTCGGCGTGTGGCAGCAGGAATGCCTGCGGATAAAGCTGAATATATCAACCAAAAACTAAAGGAACTATGAGGGCATTAGTCATATCGGGTGGAGGCAGTAAAGGAGCCTTTGCCGGGGGAGTTGCACAATACCTTATGGAAGAGCACGGTCATGAATACGACATATTTATCGGTACTTCTACAGGTAGCCTGCTGATATCACACCTTGCCCTGGGCAAAATAGAAAAGATCAAAGAGGTGTATACCTCGGTGAACCAGAACAGTATTTTTTCTCGCTGCCCTTTTACGATCAATAAGAAGCACGGGGTGGCCACCATTGGGATCAATCATTGGAATGTGCTTAAGAATTTCTATGATGGCAGCAGAACATTCGGGGAAAGCCACAACCTTTTAAAATTAATCCGGCAGACCCTGAGCCCCCAAGAGTTTATAATCCTGAAAGAACAACATAAGGATATTGTTGTCACCGTATCTAACCTGTCACTGAACCAGGTAGAATATAAGTCGATTCGTGATTTTGATTATGATAACTTTTGTGAGTGGATCTGGATTTCCTGCAATTATACCCCGTTTATGAGCCTGGTGAGAAAGGATGGCTGTGAATATGCGGATGGGGGCCTTGGTTCCATGGTGCCCATAGAAGAGGCAATAAAAAGGGGGGCTACCGAAGTAGATGCCATTATATTACATACAGAAGTTACACATTATAACAGGCTTCCTTCAAAAAATGTATTCTCTTTACTCACAAGTATGTTCAGTTTTATGCTGGACCGGATAGAGAGGCAGAATATTCGCATCGGGAAGTTCGTGGCCAACCAGAATGAATCCATTATCAATTTCTATTATACACCTACCGTTCTCACCACTAATTCCCTGATTTTTGATAAACAGAAGATGACCAGTTGGTGGTCCAGTGGTTTTAATTTTGCACAATCAAAGAGTGAAAACCTGAGCCAGATAGAGCCCAACGAATAGCTATTCTACCAGAGTTCCCCGATTTCTTTCTTAATATAAGAAAGTGCAGTGGCAGAAGGAGAAGCTTTATCCATGGTGTCGTTCAGAATGTCTTCCCTTAATTTGTCAGCATTGTCGGCTTCACTCATCGCAGCCTTCCTGATGGCTTGTATAGTGGCATTTTTCGCGGCCTTAATGATATTCCAACACTCATCACTCATATAGATCTGCTGGGATAGGTTATGATCAAATTCGTTCTCAATATTCCTGATCAATAGTGTTTCATAAGCATTCTTATCCGCTGATTTCGGTGAGATCCTTACAACCAGGCTGGGAATTGATATCCGTTCCAGGAAAAGCGCCATCCTTTCATAGGCTTGTAAACGCAAGGGGAGCGCATTCTTTTGGGCATCTTTGTGTAGTAAGAACCTGCGCCGACCTTCTTCATTCCTGGTATGTAACCTGAAAAAGTAAAATGCGATGGCTCCTGTTACTACAGCAGGTAATAAGTAGGCGAATAGCTGAAAGATTCCGTCTCCGGTCATGTGGTAAAGTATTTAGTTGGTTTGCTCCCTTGTACAACGCTGGTTTTATTTAAAAATTATGACAGTTCAGCATGCAATGGGAATCAGCTGCTCATCAAATCTCTTTTAACGCGTATTTTTCATAAGCTCCTTGACCATTTCAAAGAATTGATCGTAATCCGGGGTGATCCTTAGTAAAGTTTTATTGGCCGGGCCCTGTCCCTGACCTGTAGCGATCATAAACTCCGGTGATATTGCCGATTTTTCCTGTAAATACTGCTTCACAGCACTGGCTCTTAAGGCACTCAGTTGAGATCCTGATAATGCTTTTTTATCCGTTGCCACAGCTGGGGCCGGGTTGCTTTCAATATAAAGCCTGGCCTTAGGATGTAACTTCATGATCTGGGCAACCTTTTCTAACATCCCGTTCCCGCTTTCAGCAATGGTGTATTGCTGGGGAGCGCTGCCATACAGGTTGCTGTTGTCCAGGGCTATGGTAAATACGTTTTTGTCAAGGGCAATGGGCACCTCGTCACCCAGGCTCTTTTTTATAGAGGTGAGCAGTTGGATGGTGGTAGAATCCGTGCTGGTCAGGGTTTCGTTGATCTGCCTCAATTGGTTCTCCTTACGATTAAGATTTTCCAGTGATTTCCCAATATTTTCAGTTTGCGACTTAGACTCTTCCGTCACCCTGGTTAGGGTTTTTAACAGGTCTGAATTGGTCTTCCGGGAATCGGCCAGTTGTTGCTCGTAATCCGTGATCACAGCCCGCTGTGCGCTTTCTTTTCTCTGGCATTCGCGTAAGAGTCGGCTGGTCGAGTCGAGCTCTGTTTGCAATTCGTCAACTTTCAGGATAAGGTCTTTTTTCTTCTGTCCATAAAAGCTGTGTACACATAGTAAGGTGCTACACAATAGAAGTGCAGGTAATTTCATCATGGCGTTCAGGTGTTTATATGGGGCCCTGTAAAGGGCCCCGGTATTTTTATTGGTTCAGGTAATCGAGGCTCATTTCGGTCAGGGTCTTTACGCCCAGTAATAACCCACTGTCATCGATTAGGAAGTCAGGGGTATGGTGAGGATAAGATTCCGTGGTACCCGGGGTCATCCCTCCAAGGAAGAAGAAAAAACCGGGGACCTTCTCCTGGTAATAGGAGAAATCCTCCGCACCGGTGATGGCGTTCTGGGTTTGAACATTCGGCTTGCCTGCGACACGTTCTATAGTGGGCAGCATCTGGGTGACGAGATCCGGCTCGTTATAGGTGATCGCAGTATTCGTGACGATCTCTATAGTGGCCTCACCACCATAGGCCTTGGCAATGGCCGGTACCATTTCCTCCATCCGCTTATTCAGTTGCTTTTGCATATCGTAATCCAGCGTTCGGATCGTACCGATCATCTCGGCACTTTCCGGGATGATATTAGACCTGACCCCTGCTTTGATCTTACCTACAGTGATTACAGCAGCTTCCTTGGTCAGGTTCATCTCCCGGCTGACAATGGTCTGTAGCCCGTCGATGATCTTGGCGCTGATAAGGATCGGGTCTACCCCGGACCAGGGTTGTGATCCATGGCTTTGTTTCCCTTTTACTTCAATAGAGAATCGCTGGGCAGAAGCCATGGTTCCACCGGATTTATATCGAATAACCCCCACAGGTGTCTGTGAATTGATGTGCAGGCCAAAAATGGCATCCACATCAGGATTTTGCAGCACTCCTTCTTTGATCATCAATGCTGCCCCGCCTTCTTCCCCGGGAGGCGCACCTTCTTCTGCCGGCTGAAAGATGAATTTCACCGTACCATTGATCTTGTCTTTATTCTTGGAAAGAATTTCGGCCACCCCCATCAGAATAGCAACATGGGTGTCATGACCGCAGGCATGCATTACACCCACTTTTTCGCCGAGGAATTCGGAGGTCACCGTCGATTTAAAAGGCAGGTCGTTCCTTTCGGTCACGGGTAGGGCATCGATATCGGCCCTGAGTGCGATGACCTTTCCGGGTCCGTCACCTTTCAATACTCCGACCACACCGGTATGGGCTACGCCGGTCTGTACATCCATTCCCAGGGATTTGAGGTGAGCTGCTATTTTTTCTGCTGTCTTGAATTCGCGATTAGACAATTCCGGGTTCTGGTGGATATCACGCCTCCAGCTGATCACTTGCTCCTCGATCTCCTCGTATTGCTTTTCTAGGCCACTGCCCTGTGCCATCCCAAAAACAGCTGTAAGCAGAATGGCACATTGTACTAATTTTTTCATGTTATCAGAATTTAATTAATCGGTATCCATCCCCCTGCAATTGAATCAGAGCTGTCATAGCTGAGAGTGCAAGTTGCACCCCGGGGATAAGTTCTTCGCGCGCAACACCTCGACTATAGATCGATTGCCCGCATTGTATGATTTGAACTCCATGTTCAAGCAACTCCCGGATCAGGGGCTCGTTCGGGTTCTGTATTCCGTATCTTTTCTCGTAAGCCTTGTTATCTATCATATTAAGCGTGCCCGATCCGTGTACGACCATAGCCACTGATAGTTGAGATACCGGGACTCCTGCCTGTGCATGCATGTTCAGGAACCTGGCCGCAGTTTCTATAGACTTGTTTAACTCTTCCTTATTATCCGGACTTGTGGTTACATCAAAAACAACCTTGAACTCCAGGGAAGTATTGGTCTTAAAATCAGGATTTGTAATGGAATGGACCTTACCGTAATTTTTGATCACCGGGCCGGCTTTTGCCTGTTGTGCCCAGGCCATTGGAACCGAAAATATAAGGGCTAATATCAGGGGGAGAAATGTATGACGCTTCATAGTAGGGTTTTGGAAACGCTAAATATATTCAAATTGTCTCTAAAACGCATAGCTGCCCGGCTTAATCTTAGCGGAAACCTTATTAGGTGTATTTTTAATAAGTTTCTTGCCTCTCCGTTTCAGGATACGCCTGATTATAGCTAATTTTATACCCCGCCCAAGATTTTTTAAAAAACTACAGTTGGAACAATTTATCAATGAACTGAACGAGGCCCAGCGAGCCCCCGTATTGCACAAGGAAGGACCCCTGATGGTGATTGCCGGTGCGGGCTCGGGGAAGACTCGTGTACTGACCTATCGCATCGCTTACCTGATGGACCAGGGAGTTGATCCTTTCAATATCCTTGCCCTTACCTTTACCAATAAAGCTGCCCGTGAAATGAAACACAGGATAGCGGAACTTGCCGGTAAATCGGAGACCAAAAACCTATGGATGGGAACCTTCCATTCTATTTTTGCACGCTTGTTGCGATATGATGGTGACAAACTGGGGTTTCCAAGTAATTTCACGATCTACGATACCCAGGATTCCCAGCGGCTCATTGCTTCTATCATTAAGGAGATGGGGTTGGATAAGGATATTTACAAATACAAGCAGATCCAAAACCGCATTTCTTCCTACAAGAACAGCCTGATCACGGTAAAGGCCTATTTCCAGAACCAGGACCTGGTAGAAGCTGATGCTATGGCCAAGAAACCCAGGACAGGTGAGATCTACAAAGAGTATGTAGATCGATGTTTTAAGGCCGGTGCCATGGACTTTGATGACCTTCTGCTAAGGACGAACGAGTTGCTGACCCGTTTTCCCGAAGTCCTCATGAAATACCAGGATCGCTTTAGGTATATCCTGGTTGATGAGTACCAGGATACCAACCATTCCCAGTACCTGATCGTAAAAGCTCTTGCAGACCGCTATAACAATATTTGTGTTGTAGGTGATGATGCTCAGAGTATTTACTCTTTCAGGGGAGCCAACATCAGCAACATCCTTAACTTTCAAAAAGACTATGATGATGCGGCCATGTACCGCCTGGAGCAGAATTACCGTTCTACCAAGAATATCGTAAACGCTGCAAATACCATTATTGCCAATAATAAGAACCAGTTGGAAAAAGTGGTTTGGACTGCCAATGATGACGGCCCTAAAATAAAGATACACCGCAGTGTAACCGATGCGGAGGAAGGGCGTTTTGTAGCCAATACGGTTTTTGAGGAGAAGATGCGCTCGCAAAGGCCAGACAGCGACTTCGCTGTGCTATACCGTACCAACTCTCAATCCAGGGCTATAGAAGACGCTCTGAGAAAAAAGGATATCCCGTACCGTATTTACGGAGGATTGTCCTTCTACCAGCGGAAAGAGATCAAAGATGTATTGTCTTACCTGCGACTGATCATCAACCCTAAGGACGAAGAAGCCCTGAAACGGGTGATCAACTTCCCGGCAAGGGGGATAGGGCAAACCACGGTAGACCGACTAACTGTTGCTGCCAACCACTACGGGAGATCGATTTTCGAGGTGATGCAGAACCTGGATAGGATAGACCTGAAAATTAATTCCGGGACCAAGAGAAAACTGGAGGATTTTGTCAATATGATACGGAGTTTCCAGATCATGAATGAGACTGCTGATGCTTTCAGCCTTGCCGAACATGTAGCGAGAAAAACCGGGATGCTGCTCGAATTTAAAAAAGACGGAACCCCGGAAGGTATTGCCCGGATGGAAAACATTGAAGAACTCCTGAACGGTATAAAAGATTTTGTAGAAGGGCAGAAAGAACTGGCTGATGAACAGGGAGACCTGTCCACCTTCCTGGAAGACGTGGCCCTGGCTACAGACCTGGATAAGGACACCGGGGATGATGACCGGGTGGCCCTGATGACCATTCACCTTGCTAAGGGACTCGAATTCCCCTTTGTTTTTATCGTAGGGATGGAAGAAGACCTGTTCCCTTCGGCCATGAGTATGAATACCAGGAGCGAACTGGAGGAAGAACGAAGGTTATTTTATGTGGCTCTCACTCGTGCAGAAGAACAAGCTTACCTGACCTATACCCAGAACCGCTATCGTTGGGGAAAACTGATCGACTCTGAACCCAGCAGGTTCCTGGAAGAAATAGATGAACAATACGTGGAGCAGCTTACCCCAGTAGATACTTATAAATACAAATCTCTAATCGATAAGAATATATTCGGGGAAGTGGATAAGAGCAGGTTACGGCAGGAGAAGCCCAAGAATGGTGCTCCGCCAAGTGGTAACCAGCCCACACAGAACCAACTGCGAAAATTGCGAAAGCTTAAGCCTGAGCTGTCTACCCCCGTGGGCAACGCTAATGCAACCGATGTTTCCCTTGAAGTAGGAACCCGGGTCAATCACTCCAGGTTCGGCAGGGGAGAAGTGCTGATGATAGAAGGGGTAGGGAACGACAAGAAAGCCGAGATCCGCTTTGAAAAAGGGGATATTAAAAAATTGTTACTGCGATTCGCTAAACTGGAGATCCTGGATTAGGATTCCAGAGGGCGAGGTCTAATCTGAAATTTATATGGCAGAGTTTATCAGGATTTATGAAGACAACCCATCGCCGAAGGAGATTAAACGGGTAGCGGATATACTCCGGAAGGGCGGCTTGGTCATTTACCCCACCGATACCGTTTACGGCTTGGGTTGTGATATCACCAATAGTAAAGCCCTGGAAAAGATCGCCAGGATAAAAGGGGTTAAACTGGCCAAGGCCAATTGGTCTTTTATCTGTGCAGACCTGAGTAACCTTTCCGATTATGTTCGTCAGATAGATACCCCGACATTCAAAATACTGAAACGAGCGCTTCCCGGCCCTTATACCTTTATTCTGCCCGGCAACAACAGCCTGCCTAAAGATTTTAAGAAGAAGAAGACCGTAGGGATCAGGGTGCCTGATAACAATATAGCCCGTGCTTTGGTCGAAGCCCTGGGAAACCCCATTGTCAGTACCTCCATAAAGGATGAAGATACGCTCCTGGAATACACCACCGACCCGGAACTTATCCTGGAAAAATGGGACAACCTGGTCGATGTTGTGATTGACGGGGGTTACGGGGACAACCAGCCGTCTACGGTGATCGACCTTTCCGAAGCCGAACCATTTGTTGTCCGTGATGGTAAGGGCGACCCGGATATTTTCTGAGGCTACCTGCCTTCTTCCGCTTTAATCGACATGTCCGGATTATAAGGCGCAATAAAACGCTGTCCTTCTTTGGCCTCCCCGATCACTTCTGCCAGTTCTTTTTCCAGGTATTGGAGATGAGCCCTGGTCATCCGGTGATTGATCACCGTAAGATTACTTTTTATATCCTTCTGCAGCTGCAACAAGTAACTCAAAGCAAGCGACCTCACATCGGTGTTAGAGGTGTAATCTTCAGAAAGCTTTGCCAGCAGACCTCCAATGGCACCTTTAGCTTTGTCCGGGCGGTAGAGGGCGATCAGGTTTTCTACATAGGCTTTCTGTAGTTTCCTCCGGTAAGTACTGGCTTGGTAGAACACATTCAGGTCACCCCAGGTCATTTCATATAAGTCGTCCATATATTCTTCAGGCGTATAGGTATTGCGGTCCTGGAAACGCTCCGATATAAAAGTCATACGGCTTAAACGGCTTCCACCCAGCAGGTTCAGCATCACACTTTCCATAGTCCTTGTAACGGCCTCTTTAGACTGGGGAGACTGTATATTGTTTAATATTTCGTTGGTAAGCAGCCATTTGGGTTCATGGAATATATGGTGATCCAGGAATAATAGGGCTTCCCTCTGAAGTTGTTCGTCCACCGGGGCATAGACCTCTCCGGTCTCTCCCATGGTTTTTGGCGTTTCGTAAATTCCGCCAATGTTTTTCACCACGTGGAAAAGGTAATTGTCATATTGTTTAACCAGGGCGGTATAAACTTGGTCCAGGTTTCGATAACTGTCGCTGCGTTTTACCCGTGTCCATTCCGGTAAGTGGGGGACAATGCGCTGCAAGTTAAGGATGCCGTAATTACTGGCAATGACGGCCTGGTCTCCGAGATCTTCACGCTGGGAACGGGGATCAAAATCACGTCCTTCGCCTCCGAACCACAGCCGGGGATTATTAGAGATGCTGTCTACTACCATGGCATTCAGTAATTCCTTTTCATCCATGCCGCCGGGATTCTTTGGTAAAGGGCCATATCCCCATTGTATTGCCCATAGGTCGTAATCGTTGATCCTGGGCATCAGGTCTTCGCGTGCAATACTGTCTTGTGGCTGGGCCACGTAGTTAAAGCGTGCGTAGTCCATTATGGAACTGGTATGACCGTATTTTTTTTGCCATTCCGCGTCCCTGAGTTTTTCTACCGGGGTGGCGAAACTAGCCGCCATATTATGGCGAAGCCCCAAGGTGTGCCCCACTTCGTGGGAACAGACAAACCGTATCAGTTGGCCCATCAATTCTGTATCAAACTCCATTTTCCTGGCCCCGGGATCTACCGCTCCTGCCTGTATCATATACCAGTCGTGTACAAGGCTCAGTACGTTATGGTACCAACCGATATGACTTTCAAGGATCTCACCACTCCGCGGATCAGTGATGTTGGGGCCGTAGGCATTTCGTGATGGTGATGCAAAATATCGGAGTACGGAAAAACGAGAATCCTCCAGGCTCATGTCTTTATTGTTTTCCGGCCATTCTTTCCCTACAATGGCATCTTTAAAGCCGGCCTTTTCAAACGCCTTCTGCCAGTCGTTGATTCCCTGTATCAGGTATGGCCTCCATTTTTTAGGCGTGGCAGGATCAAGGTAGAATACGATAGGTTCTTTAGGTGTAACCAGTTCCCCGGATAACCAGCGCTCCCTGTCCTCTTCCCGTGGCTCCAACCTCCAGCGATGGATGTATACGTTTTCCGCAACTTTCTGCTGCTCATCCCCGTACTCCAGGTAAGAGCTTGCAAAATAACCCACCCTGGGATCATAGGCGCGTTTTTTCATCGGTTCCTTCGGCAGTAGGATGAGGGAGTTATTGATCTCTAAGGTAACTACCCCGGATAAGGCGATGGCCGGGAGTTCTTTTCTCGAGTCCCCGGACCTGGCTTTATACGTTTTAACACTCCTTATCTCCGTGTTGATAGGGAAAGAACTGATGTTCTTCACATACGACTTGTCATCCTCAAGAGTGCTGAGTTTATAGGCGTCCTTCTGGGAAGGACTCATCGTTAACAGGGGATTGTCGCTGTTGATAAACTCATCTACCCGTATCAGTGAACTGCCGGCCTTTTCATTACGCGCTTTAATATCAAAAGCTTCCAGGATAGGGGTGACGGTTGCATTATTAACAGCGGAGGCAATGGCCTCTTCCTCATCGGCTACACTGACAAGGGTTGCAATCCTCAGGAACAGCTGGTCCGAAGGGCCCTTTTCCCAATATATGGTCTTATCACCAATTTCTTCACCGCCATAATTCTTGGCTCCCGCAGGGGTCTTAATAAATCGTGTTACCACCAGCATTTCGCGATTCAACAGGCTATCGGGTATTTCGAAATAGATCTCGCCTGCCTTCTGATATATATTGAACAGCCCTTCTGAAAATTCTGCATCCTTACCAAGGAGATCTTCAATACTGGGAATACCACCCGTTTTGCCGGTTTTAGCGGTTACAACATCCTGTTGGATCAAAGATTGCTTTGAGGCACAGGAGATGCAAATTAGGAGTATGAATAACGACAACGATATGATTCTCATAGTGTCAGCATGATTTGGGTTAACAGAATAGGTTGAATTGATCGATGATCTGTATCAGCATTACAAAATTCGCTGATTGACTGTACATTGATTATAACATAAGAAATATTTACGGGTACAAAAAAACCACGGCATTGCCTTCTTGGTTTTGCCGTGGTTTGGTCTAAATGTTTTGCTCGGCAGCATTACTGCTACAAGCGGTTTCAGGAATAACGCTTAGTTGATAGCAGGATCCTTCATACCTTCTTCGATCATACTGTAGAATTGATCAATTTTAGGCAATACTACGATACGGGTCCTCCTGTTCTTAGCCTTGTTGTCTGAAGTGTTGTTTTCAACCAATGGAGCGTAATAGCTTCTTCCAGCGGCAGTCATCCTGGCCGGTGCAACACCGAAGTCTTTTTCAAGGATACGCACAACAGAAGTTGCTCTTTTTACACTAAGATCCCAGTTGTCTAGCAATACTCCGTTGCTTCCACGGTAAGGCACATTGTCTGTATGTCCTTCTACCATGAACTCAAAGTCAGGCTTGTTGTTTACTACCTGGGCTACTTTACCAAGAACATTCTTAGCTGCCTGGGTCACGTTGTAACTACCTGTGCTGAAAAGTAATTTATCAGAGATAGATACAAAGACAACTCCTTTTTCTACACTGATCTCAATGTCTTCATCATCGAGATTTCCAAGAACACCTTTAAGGCTCTGTACCAATGCAAGGTTCACAGAATCTCTCCTGGTGATCGCATCCTGTAACTTACGGATGGTAAGATCTTTCTCTTTTAGGCTTTCCAAAGATTTTTCAAGGTTCTCCGCTCCTTTGGTGGTCAGGGTGGTCAGGTTACCCATATTGTTGATGAGCTCCTGGTTGTTTGCTTTCAGGAAAGCGTTCTGATCTTCTAGGGTCTGTAACCTGGAACTTGCAGTAGCTTTCTCTTCAAGACATGTATTCAGTTTTACAGTAGCACTGTTCAACAGGTCTTGGGTCTCTTTTTGTTTTGATTCAAGTTCTGCATATTTTTTTTGTGATACACAGGATGAAAGTAATAGGGTCATCCCCAGTACCCCTAGCATGATTTTTTTCATAATAATGATTAAATGATTTAATTGTTTGTTACTTGTATTCTTTAGGTTTGAGTGATTGTGAAATCGGAACCAAAATTATATAAATATCAGACCGACGATTTCTACAAATTAGTTAATCTTTTACTAAATCGTTAAAATTATCTACTTGATGTACGAAGTGTGACCATACTATGGACGTTACGATGTGGTAATTTTTTAAAAAACCTTTCTTTTTTCTTTTGCGGTAAACAGCCCTGAAATGTTTGTAATAACTCAGGTGAGCTCTTAATATCGCCCAGGCATGCCTGATCTTCAGTTGAAAAACAAACCGAAGTGCCGCTACAAAGTCGAGCAGCAGCCTGCATAAGATAAGTGGAAATGCTCTCCTGCGGGGAAGATTTTTAGTGATAGAATAAAGGGAGTTCCTGAAATTCAGGAAGGTTTTTTTGGGATTCATGTTGCTTAAGGTAGAACCTCCAAGGTGATACACCTCGGAATCCCCGCTATAAAATACTTTAAGCCCTTCATTTTGTGCCCTCCAGCATAAGTCGATTTCTTCCTGGTGTGCAAAATACAGCTCGTCAAAGCCTCCCAGGCTCTTAAATACATTGCTGCGGATAAACATACATGCCCCGGTGGCCCAAAAGATTTCACGGGAATCATTATACTGACCACGATCTTTTTCAAGCGCCTGGAAGATTCGTCCACGACAAAAGGGATAACCCAGCATATCCAGGTAACCACCTGCAGCGCCTGCATATTCAAAGTGATCCTGTTTCATCAGGTCTAGGATCTTGGGCTGTACGATGGCGGCTTCAGGCTTGTTTTCCATCAGTACCTCTATCGGTTCTAACCAGCCTTCGGTGACTTCGACATCAGAATTCAACAGGCAGTAGACGTCTGCATCTACCTGGGGCAGGGCCTCGTTGTACCCTTTCGCAAAACCGCCATTGGTAGGATTTTCGATGATCTTTACTTCTGGATAATTCTCTTGCACATAACTGACAGAGCCATCGGTCGATGCATTATCGACAAGGTAGATATCCCTTCCTGCCGAAAATCGGACAACCGATGGCAGGTATCGTTCCAGCAGAGCTTCCCCGTTCCAGTTCAGTATTACAATGGCGAATTTAAGCATGTGTCCGGCGGCTTGGTCTTTTGAGCCTTTTAGGTTTGGTTAAAGCTGGCAAAGTAAAGAAATATTTTAGAACTGCACTGCTGTTCCCATACAGCTTCCTTATTACTCAATTACCCCTTAGTTGGGAGGTATACTGGGGGAGTGACGGTAAGAACTCGTATCGTTGTTCGTCGTAATGTAATCGACAGTAAAAATGTTCAAGGCCGTTAGTCACCATCAGGTATCGCGATCGCAATTGTAAGTTGTAACGGGCGATCTGGTCAAAAGTATCCTGGGTGATCTTCACCTGGGGTGCTTTGCACTCTACCAGGACTTCCAGGGAACCATCAGGATTAAAGACTACGATATCGTAACGCTTCTTTAATCGATTAACTTCCAGTTGTTTCTCTACATTTAGATGACCCGCCGGGTAACCCATCTCCTTATGGAGGTATAATAAAACATGTTGTCTTACCCATTCTTCGGGTTGCAGGAGAACGAATTTTTTGCGGATGAGATCAAAGATGCGCACCTTATTTTCGCTACTTTTGAAACGAAATTGATATGAAGGGAAGTTCAATCGTTGCATACCGCAAAGTTGATGATTTTATCTGAATGGAGGAAGTAAAACAGATCGTAGCGGCAATCCGCAAAGGGGATATCAGGCCCATCTATTTCCTGATGGGAGAAGAGCCCTACTTCATAGATAAACTGGCCCAGTTTATTGGGGAATCTATCCTAAACGAGCAGGAGCGCGAATTTAACCAAACCGTGGTCTATGGGAAGGACACCAGTGTAGACGAGATCGTGTCCGTAGCAAAGCGATTCCCGATGATGGCCGAGAAGCAGGTAGTCATCGTAAAAGAAGCACAGCACCTGGTGCGCACCATAGAACAACTAGCGAGCTATGCCGCCCAGCCTCAACCGAGTACAGTCCTGGTCATATGCTATAAGTATAAGACGGTGGATAAGCGGAAAAAACTCATAAAAACCCTTAAAGATAATCAGGCCGTGATCTTTGAAAGCAAAAAGCTGTACGAGAATAAAGTCGGTGACTGGATACGTCAACTGATGAAGAGCAAGGGACATGCTATTTCCCTGAAGGCTTCCATCCTGTTAGTTGAATACCTGGGCGCGGACCTTAGCCGGATTGATAAAGAATTGGAAAAGCTACAGG
>JABDLH010000047.1 GCA_013003145.1 Flavobacteriaceae bacterium
GATATACTGCAAGAAGGGGTGATATCGCAATTCCAGTCCCTGGATAAAGAGAAAACCGTGTATGTGTACTGCCAAAAAGGTGGCAGAAGTGCTAATGCTTCTAAAGTTCTCGATTCCCTGGGTTATAAAGCAGTAGACCTCTTAGGGGGTTACGGGGCCTTATCTGCTAAGCGCTGATTACTCAGAGCTGGTTTTCTGTAGTAGTCCGGCACGTTCCAGTAAATGGTCAATATTGGGTTCACTACCCCTGAAATTTTTATAGAGCTCCATTGGGTGCAGGGTGCCGCCTTTAGAAAGGATTTCTTCCCTGAATTTCCTGCCGGTCGCAGCACTGAAAATTCCTTCTTTCTTAAATAGAGCAAAGGCGTCTGCGTCTAATACTTCTGCCCATTTGTAGCTGTAGTACCCGGAAGCGTAGCCTCCCTGGAATATATGGGAAAATGAAGTGCTCATGCAGGTCTCCGGTGTTTCCGGGTAAAGTTGGGTACCCTCAAAAGCCTTTAGCTCAAATTCTTTTACATCGGTGATAGAATCGGGGTCTTGACTGTGCCATGCCATATCCAGTTTGGCAAAACTCAGTTGCCTAAGGGTGGCCATCCCTTCCTGGAACGCAGCAGATTCCTTTATTTTATTGACGTATTCCCTTGGGATTACTTCCCCGCTTTCATAATGCATGGCAAAGAGTTCAAGGGCTTCAGGCTCGTAACACCAATTCTCCATGACCTGGCTGGGCAATTCAACAAAATCCCAATAAACCGATGTACCGGAAAGACTGGGGTAAGTTGTGTCGGCCAGCATGCCGTGCAGGCCATGACCAAATTCGTGGAATAAGGTGGTTACTTCGTTAAAGGTGAGCAATGATGGTTTCTTCTTGGTAGAACGAGTAAAGTTACAGACGTTAGAAATGTGGGGCCTGATATTTTCACCATTCCTGATATACTGTGGTTTGTACGAGGTCATCCATGCACCGCCGCGTTTTCCTTCCCTTGGATGGAAATCAGCATAGAAAACTGAAATAAAGCGGTCGTCCTGGTCATAGACCTTATAGGTTTTCACCTCTTCGTGATATTTATCTATGTCTGTGACCTCCTGGAAGCGAAGACCAAATAGTTTTTCTGCTACCGTAAAGACCCCGGAGATCACCTGCTCTAATTTAAAGTAGGGTTTTAGTTTTTCATCATCAAGGTCAAAGAGCTTTTGCCTTAGCTTTTCAGAATAATAAGCACCGTCCCACTTCTGCAACTCTTCTATACCATCTTTCTGCATGGCAAATTCGGCCAATTCCTCAAATTCCTTTTCAGCTGCCGGTTTTGCTTTTTGTGACAGTTCATCCAGGAATTCCATCACCTTTTCAGGGGTTTCTGCCATCCTTTCTTCCAGTACAAAATGCGCGTGGTTGTCGTAACCTAATAAAGTTGCTCTTTCCTGTCTCAGCTTAACGATGCTGAGGATTATTTCCCTGTTATCCAGTGCATCACCGTGAAAACATTTGCTCCCAAACGCAATAGCGAGTTCCTTGCGGAGTTCCCGGTTGTGGGCATATTTCATGAACGGGATATAGCTGGGATAATCCAGGGTGATCAGCCAGCCTTCCTTTTCCCTGGATTCGGCAAGTTGCTTTGCGGCGTCTTTTTCATCATCCGGCAGCCCATCCAGGTCTTTCTCATCGGTAAGGTGTAACTCGTACTTCTTGGTTTCGGCCAGTACGTGTTCTCCAAAGGTCAATTTCAGCTTGGCGAGTTCTGCATCTATTGCTCTTAACCTGGTCTTTTCCGCTTCAGGCAGGTTAGCGCCATTACGACTGAAGCTTTTATATTTCCTGTCTAGCAGGGTGCGCTGTTCCTCCGTAAGATCGAGAGAATCCATTTGTTCATAGACCTTTTTAACCCTTTCAAAAAGTGGTTGGTTCAGGGTGATATCATTGCCAAACTCGGTGAGCATAGGCGATATTTCCTGGGCGAGTTTCTGAATTTCCTCGTTGGTTTCGGCAGAATTGAGGTTAAAGAAAACACTGGAAACTCGGTCCAGTTGCTGACCGGCAAACTCCAGGGCTTCTATGGTGTTTTCAAAAGTGGGTTCTTCCTCATTCCCGCTGATACTATCTATCTCTGCGCGGGCCTCATCAAGGGCTTTCTCTATCGCCGGCAAAAAATGCTCATTCTTAATCTTTGAAAAAGGAGCGGTATCAAATGGGGATAAGAGTGGATTCATTCTGTTTTGTTTTGGGGATTCCATAATGTTTGGACGTAAAGGGTGAGGGCGCTTATTTTTTCTCGTTCACCTGCTTGGCACCTTCAATTACTTTTTCCTTGAGACCTTGTTTGTACTGGCTGATTTTCTCAAGTACAGCATCATCACAACTTCCCAGGATTTGAGCAGCAAGGATGCCAGCGTTTTTTGCGCCATTAAGGGCTACAGTAGCTACGGGGACGCCCCCGGGCATTTGGAGAATGGAAAGTACCGAGTCCCAGCCATCAATGGAATTGCTGCTTTTTACAGGAACACCAATTACTGGTAGCGGGGTCAGCGAAGCAAGCATACCGGGAAGATGCGCTGCGCCACCGGCACCCGCAATGATCACTGCATAATCTCTCAGGTGAGCGTTCCGGCCAAAATCGAACATCTTTTCCGGGGTGCGGTGTGCAGACACTATGTCTACATCTACCTCTATACCAAATTCCCGTAATATATCGACGGCATCCTGCATCACAGGCAGGTCACTGGTACTACCCATGACAACGGCAACTTTTTTCATTCTTGGTTCTGTTTACTGATTACTCTGATTTTCTGTTTTACTTCTTCTGCGATCTTTCTCGCCGTGTTGAGGTCGTGGTTGACTACGGTTACATGACCCATTTTACGGAAAGGCCGGGTTTCTTTCTTTCCATAGATATGAGGCGTTACCCCTTTCATCGCAAGGATCTCATCGATCTTTTCATAAACCACGGGTCCTTTATACCCTTCCTCCCCAACTAAATTTACCATGACCCCGGCAAGCTTACTATCAGTATTGCCTAACGGAAGCCCTAGTACGGCCCTGAGGTGTTGTTCAAACTGGTTGGTAAAGCTCCCCTCTATGGTGAAATGACCACTGTTGTGTGGTCTTGGGGCTACTTCATTGACAAGGATCTCATCTTCTTCGGTCTGGAATAACTCTACCGCTAACAAGCCTACCTGGCCTATGGCCTGGGAGACCCGGAGCGCAACTTCCCGGGCTTTGCTCTCTACTTCTGTTGCAATACGTGCGGGGCATATTACGTATTCTACCTGGTTGGCTTCAAGATGAAATTCCATTTCAACCACAGGGTAGGAAGTGATTTCACCTGTAGCTGAACGGGCGACGATTACCGCTAGTTCGTTTTTAAAAGGTATCAATTCCTCTGCAATACACTCCACATTGGGCAGCCCTTTAAGATCCGCTTCTGCTCGGACAATTTTAACGCCTTGCCCATCATAACCGAACCTTGCACTTTTCCAGACAAAAGGGAATTTCTGACCGCCATTCTGAATGCTGTCCAGGATTTCACTCGTATAAGCATAACGAGAATAGGGGGCTGTAGGGATACCGTGATCGGTATAAAATAGTTTCTGGGTAGCCTTATTCTGGATAATTCCGAGCGCCTTTGTCGGTGGATATACCTTAATGCCTTCGTCTTCCAGTGCTGCTAAGGCATCCAGGTTAACATTTTCTATCTCAATAGTAAGCAGGTCTGCTTCCCGGCCAAATTCCAGAACTGTCTGGTAGTCCATCAGGTCTCCTACCGCGAAATAATCACTTCCTACTTTGCAAGGTGCTTCTTCTGAAGGATCCAGGACTCGAGTCTGTACATCAAACTTCCGCGTTTCCTGTAGCAGCATTTTACCGAGTTGTCCTCCTCCGAGTATGCCCAGTTTAAAATCTGACGAAAAAAAGTTAGTGCTTGTTTCTGTCGTTTTATTTGGTGAACCGTTCATCATGCTCACAAAAATACAGCTAAATCTCAGATTCAAAGGATGGCGGCTCAAAAAAGAAAAATCAAAGTGTTATCTTTGGCGTTCAGCAATATCACAACCATTGATAACACTGCACGACAAACAATTTAAGCCCTATTTAACGGAGCAGCAGATCCTGGACGCAGTAGCCAAGATTGCAGGCGATATCGCCCGTGATTACAAGGACCAGGTACCCATTTTTGTGGGAGTTCTGAACGGATCTTTTATGTTTGTTTCAGATTTTTTAAAGCGTTATCCCCACCCTTGCGAAGTCTCTTTTGTTAAGTTGAGTTCATACCGTGGCCTGACCTCCACAGGCATTGTGGAAACCCTGTTAGATTTACCGGATAATATTGAAGGCCGAAGTGTGATTATACTGGAAGATATTATAGATACCGGTCGCACGTTGCAGGAGCTGGTTCACTTGTTTTCCAGGACCAATGTCAAGGATTTTAAGATCGCAAGCCTCTTTTATAAATCGGAGATCTATAATGGGGAATATTCCATCGATTATTTTGGGATGGAAATTCCGAATAAGTTCATCGTAGGGTATGGTCTGGATTATTTGGAGCTGGGCAGAAATTTGAGAGAAGTTTACGAATTAAAAAAACCTAAGATGATCAATCTTGTATTATTTGGAAAACCCGGAGCCGGTAAAGGAACTCAGGCAGCTTTCCTGAAAAAAGCATATAATCTGATCCATATCTCTACAGGAGATGTTTTCCGATATAATATTAAAAACGAGACCGCCTTGGGTAAGCTGGCTAAGTCCTATATGGACAAGGGTGACCTGGTGCCTGATGAGGTGACGATCAAAATGCTACAGGAAGAAGTAGAGAAACATTCCGAGGCTAATGGATTCATCTTCGATGGTTTTCCACGTACTGCCATGCAGGCCGAAGCCCTGGACCACTTCCTGGAATCTAAGGATATGCAGATCGATGCAACTATCGCCCTGGAAGCTGATGACCAGGAGTTACTTCAGCGCCTGTTGAAGCGTGGTGAGATCAGTGGTAGAATTGATGACCAGGACGAAGAAAAAATTAAAAACCGATTCGAAGAATACGCTAAAAAGACGGCTCCCTTGCGTGATTACTACAAAGCACAAGGAAAATTGCATGTAGTTAACGGTATAGGCGATATTGAAGAGATCACCCAAAGGCTGCACCAGGTCATCAGTGGCCTGCAGGAAGCCTGATCTCACAGAACGGTAGTACCGAAATAATTATTCATTACTAATTGAACCCCCCAGATGACCGAAGGAAATTTTGTCGATTATGTTAAAGTGCATCTCAGTTCCGGTAACGGAGGTAAAGGCTCCACACACCTGAGAAGGGAGAAGTATGTGGCAAAAGGAGGTCCTGATGGTGGTGATGGTGGCCGTGGAGGTCATATCATTTTAAAGGGGAATAAGAACTTATGGACCCTTCTGAGTTTTAAATTTAAACGTCATTTTAAGGCCGGACACGGGGAACATGGCGCCAAACAACGAAGTACCGGTGCAGACGGCGAAGATATTTACCTGGAAGTACCATTGGGTACCGTAGTACGCGATTCTGAGACCAACGAGGTTCTGTTCGAAATCACTGAGGATGGGGAGGAAAAGATCGTTCTTGAAGGTGGTTTAGGTGGCAGGGGTAACTGGCACTTTAAAACTTCGACCAACCAGACACCGCGATATGCCCAACCCGGTATACCGGGGCAGGAAAAAGACGTGACCTTAGAACTTAAGGTCCTGGCCGACGTAGGCCTGGTCGGTTTTCCTAACGCAGGGAAATCTACCCTGCTCTCTGCCGTAACGGCTGCCAAACCTAAAATTGCTGATTACCCTTTTACTACCTTAAAACCTAACCTTGGAATTGTACAGTACAGGGAATTCAAGAGTTTTGTCATTGCTGATATCCCGGGAATCATCGAGGGAGCGGCAGAAGGTAAAGGATTAGGTCATTATTTCCTGCGACATATAGAACGGAACTCTTCACTCTTATTCCTGATCCCGGCCGATGCCGATGATATCGTGAAGGAATACGAGATACTGTTGAACGAATTACGCAAATACAACCCGGAACTCCTGGATAAAGAGCGTATTGTGGCCATCTCTAAAAGCGACCTGCTGGACGAAGAGCTGAAATCGGAAATGAAGGAAGAACTTGATGGTTATTTTAAAGAGACCGACTACCTGTTCATTTCCTCTGTTGCACAATCAGGACTTCAGGAACTCAAGGATCGACTCTGGAAACAACTCAACGATTAATAGCTCCAGGGCTGGAGTCGCCCGGATTTTTTCGTTACATTAGAATACCATAATACCTTATAGTTTCTTGAGCATGAGATTACTTTTTGTTGTGATACTCGGGATTACCTTCATTGGATTATCCTCCTGTTCCGGGGTCAGGGTTCGGCATGACTATGATAAGACGGCCGACTTTGCTAATTACACCACTTATAATTACCCGGAAGTAATGACCACCGGACTCAGTGAGCTGGATGAAAAACGATTGTTGAGCGCTGTGGATTCTGCCATGCAGGCAAAAGGTTTTAAATTTTCAGAAGAACCCGATTTCCTACTGCATATTTACAGCAGGGACTACCAGGCGGCACCACGTAATACCGTTGGGGTGGGAGTTGGCGGCACCGGCCGCAATGTCGGTGGGGGAGTCAATGTAGGACTGCCCATTGGCAGCAATAAAATTGAACGGGAGATCAGTTTTGATTTTGTCGATTTTCATAACAACACCTTATTTTGGCAAGCGGTGGCTACAGATTCTTTTAAGGAGAGATCAAGCCCTCAACAACGCGAAGAGGCTTTTCATAAAATGGTTCAGAAAGTCTTTGCAAAATACCCGCCCAAGAGAGCCATGAGTACGGATTAAACTGACTTCAGTAATCCTCCGTCTATAGGAATGGCTGTACCCGTGATATAAGCGGCCCGGTCAGAGGCCAGGAAGGTGACCAGGTAACCGTATTCTTCGGGCAGACCAATTCGCTTTACAGGCACTTGTTGTTCCATATCCTTTCGGACATCTTCTTCAGCAATTCCCATTTGTTCTGCTTTCTTTTGATTCAGTTGCGCTATCCGCTCCGTATCAAAATACCCGGTCAATACACTGTTAACCGTTATCCCAAACTGGCCTACATCTGTAGCAAGGGTCTTGCCCCATGTGACCACAGCCGCACGTATAGTATTGGAAAGCGCCAGGTATGTCAGGGGCTGCTTTACAGATATGGAAGCCACGTTTATGATCCGCCCCCAGTTATTTTTCTTCATCTGTGTTAAAGCTAGCTGGGTAGTGTAATGTACCGTTTTAAACAGCAGGTCAAAGGCTTGCTGGTAATCTTCTGTCATTTTTTCAAGACTGCTGCCTGCGGGTGGGCCTTGGGTATTATTAACCAGGATATCTACCCGGTTGTTTCGGAAGTAGGTGTCTGCGTGTTTTTTGTAGGCTTCAAAATCAGTGTAATCGGTGACCAGGTATTGGTGTTTTTGTCCCTGTGAAATGTCTAGCTGACTGACCAGCTCCTGTAGTAGGTCTTTGCTCCTGGATACTACGGTTACATTGGCCCCGCTGAGTGCTAATTGTATAGCAATGGCTCTGCCAATACCACGACTGCTGCCGCCAACTAATGCGTTTTTGGATTTTAAATTGATTTCCATAGTTCTGGTGTAAAGAGCTGGGGTTTATTTGTATTCTTCCCTGGCCGGACTAAAAATGTCCATGAGTTTGCAAGGCGTCAATGCTTTGCCACTATGAGTTGCATGAGCTGGTATGGGCACAAGTTGTCCCGGTTCGTAAACCTTGGTTTCCCCGTTAAGCGTAAACTGGAAGCTGCCTTCAAGGACCTGCATTAGTTGTTCGTTCATATGCGAGTGCTCCGGCACTTCTGCGCCTTCTTCCACATCCCAGTACGCCAGGGTCATGTTCTCAGTATGAATCAGTTTGCCGTGAAATCCCGGCATGATCTCCTTGCTGGGAACCTCAGAAAGTTTTATATCCATGGGTTCTTTTCTTACGAAGATAAACGAAAAGCTGGCATTAGTCCAGTTTGTGGACCTGAAGCCAATACGTATCTTTACGCGCTAATACTTATACAGCATGCAAGTACATTTTATAGCGATAGGGGGCAGTGCAATGCACAACCTCGCCTTGGCTTTACGATATAAGGGCTATACGATCAGTGGAAGTGACGATGTGATCTTTGAGCCCTCCAAAACAAGGTTGGAAGAAGCGGGGCTGCTCCCGGAAACGTTCGGGTGGTTCCCTGAAAAAATACACCCGGAACTCGATGCTGTGATATTGGGTATGCACGCCAAACCGGACAACCCGGAACTGGCAAAGGCACAGGAGTTAGGAATCCGGATCTATTCCTATCCCGAATTTCTCTTTGAGCAATCCAAAGACAAGACCCGGGTAGTCATTGGTGGGAGCCATGGTAAAACTACCATTACATCCATGATCCTCCATGTCTTAAAATACCATGACCGGCCCGTAGATTATATGGTGGGAGCCCAGCTTGAAGGTTTTGACAGGATGGTTCACCTGAGTGAGGAAAATGATTTTATCGTCCTGGAAGGAGATGAATACCTGTCTTCTCCAATAGACCGCAGGCCTAAATTTCACCTGTACAAGCCAAATATTGCCCTCCTTAGTGGTATTGCCTGGGATCACATCAACGTGTTTCCAACTTACGAGGGATATGTGGAACAGTTTAAAATATTCGTCGATAGCATTGTAGAAGGGGGGAGTATCAATTACAATGAAGAGGATGAAGAAGTGAAGAAAGTTGTTATGGACTCTGAGAACCCCATCCGGAAGCTGGGGTACAGTACCCCGGAATATACAGTAGAAAACGGGGTTACATTGCTGGAAACCCCTGAGGGCCCTATGCCAATCGAAGTGTTTGGAAAGCACAACCTGAGCAATTTGGCCGGGGCAAAGTGGATCTGCCAGCACATGGGCGTTGATGAAGAAGATTTTTATGAAGCTATCGCTACCTTTAAAGGAGCTTCGAAAAGATTGGAAAAAATAGTGGAAACCAGCAAGGGAGTTGCTTATAAAGACTTTGCTCATTCCCCGAGTAAAGTAAAAGCTGCAACCACTGCAGTGAAATCGCAGTTTCCGGACTTACCTTTGATTGCGTGCCTCGAATTGCACACCTATAGCAGCCTTAACAAAGAATTCCTGGAGCAGTATCGCGGTGCACTGGATGATGCAGACACAGCAGCAGTTTTTTACGCCCCGGAATCGGTTGCGATTAAAAGACTGGAGTCAATTTCGGCAGCAGATATCGCTTCGGCTTTAGGCCGGGACGACCTTCATGTGTTTACAGATCCGGATGCCTTCAGGCAATTCCTATTAGGAGAGCCTTTGCATCGTTCGGCTTTGTTGCTGATGAGTTCCGGTAATTACGGTGGGCTATCGCTGGAGGAGGTTAAGGAAGCTGTGTCGAAGAATTGACTTTTACTGCCGGTGCAGTCATTTGATCTATGCGTTGAAAAATATTATTAATCGGGCTTTAATTTTTATAGTTGACTATCTTTAATTCATGAGACAACCTACACCTTCCTTGTCTATAAAAAATTGGTCAGAGGCTGACAGGCCTCGTGAGAAATTGATCAGGAAGGGGAAATCGGTTCTTACAGACACAGAGTTGCTCGCGATACTCCTGGGTTCCGGGAGCAGGGATGAAAGTGCCATAGACCTGGCGAGAAGGATGTTGACCGATAATGAGCATAACCTGGGGAAATTAGGTCAACTATCCATTCACCAGTTAATGAATTATAGGGGTGTTGGCCAGGCAAAAGCTGTATTGATATCGGCAGCCATGGAAATGGGCAGGCGGAGGCAAATGACCGATACCGGTTTAAAGATTGCAATCAGGAGCAGCAAGGATGTATTTGAATTGCTGCAGCCTGTACTCGGGGACCTGCCGCATGAGGAATTCTGGATCGTCTATCTCAACAATGCCAACAAGGTGGTCTATCATGCGCAACTGAGCCGGGGAGGTATTACGGGAACACTGGTAGATGTTAGGTTGGTGCTGAAGAAGGCTTTAGAGCTCGGGGCAGTGGCTCTTGTTCTGGCGCATAATCATCCCTCTGGCACATTAAAACCGAGTATTGCAGATAAACAACTGACCGAGAAACTAAAAAATGCGGCTGTGGCTTTAGATATTAAAGTGCTGGATCATCTCATTATAACAGAAACGAATTTCTTTAGTTTCGCAGATGAAAACATCTTATAGGTATGTTGCTTATTTACACCCATAAAATTACTCCCAGGTTCAGCTACACCATGAAGCAGGTATTCTCCAGGATACTGGGGATAGAGGTAACATACACCACCAAGGTAGAGGATTTCATTAAGCATGCAGGTCCTAAGATCACCTATACTAAAAAGCCCCTGCAGAACGAATTCTTTGTCCGTAGTAATGACTTGCTATTTGAACAGGGAATCAACGATTTCCAGGTTAAGCCGGAAGATTGGGACGGGGTACCCTGTTTCTTTAAGGCTGGTGAACGCAGCAACTTACCCTTCGACGTTTATACCGCTAGTATTTATCTTTTGAGCAGGTATGAAGAATACCTGCCGCACCTGAAAGATATCCACGGGCGTTTTCCGCCCAGTGAAAGTGTCTCTTTCCAATATAACTTTCTACATCTTCCGGTAGTCGATATCTGGGCCGGAAAAGTATTAGCCCTGCTGAAAGAACGATTTCCGGAATTAGAAGGCAAGGTGAGAAAATACCAGCACACCAGTATTATTGATGTAACTACCTCGCACAGTTATGCCCACCGCGGATTGATAAGAAGCCTTGCAGGTATGTTCCTCGATCTCGGTTACTTCAGGTTCCGGAGGGTAATACAGCGAATTTCTGTCTGGATGCGGCTCAGCAGGGATCCATTTGATAATTTTTCCGCCTTACTGGCAATGCATAAGGTGCATAAGGTAAAGAGTATGTTCTTTTTCCAGTTCGCGGAATATTCTACCTACGATAAGAACGTATCCCCCAACAATAATAAATTCCGGCACTTGATCAAGTCCGTTGCCGATTACAGTAAAGTGGCATTGGCGGCATCCTATAGTTCTTTCAGGGATATACAATTGCTGAAAACCGAAAAAATGAGCCTGAGCAATGTGATTCACCGGCCAGTGGATTATTCGAGGTTACGTTACAACAGGGTCGATGTTCCGGTCAGTTACCGGAACCTGGTAGAGGCCGAATTCACCGACGATTTTACTATGGGATATACCCATGAACCCGGCTTCCGTGCAGGGACCTGTACACCTTTCTACTTTTACGATATTCCCTTAGAAGTGCAGCAGCCTATTAAAATACATCCGTTTGCTTTCCATGACTACGCCTTTCAGAACATGTTGACCGAGTCCGAAATTCTCACTGAAATGGATAAGCTCTGGACAGAAGTGAAAAAAGTAGACGGACAGTTCAATACCATATTTTCTAACGAATTGCTGGGCGGTAACCACCAGGTGGACTGGCTCCGACTCTACGGAAAAGTGATAAAACGATACCATGTATAGAGAAAAGATAAAGGATATTTTTTTTGACCTGGATCATACCCTATGGGACTTTGAAAAGAACTCTGTCTTAACTTTTGAAAAGATACTGGCCGAGAGCCAGGTACAGATAGACACTTCGGAGTTTATGAAAACCTATGCGCCTATCAACATGGCCCTATGGAAAATGTACAGGGAAGAGCGCATTGGGAAAACTGACCTTCGGTACCAGCGATTGAAAAAAACCTTTAAAGCCCTGAAATATCCTGTAAAAAAGGATTTGATATATCATTTGTCCGATCAGTATATAGAGCATTTGGCGTCCTTTAATCACCTGCTGCCGCATACACAGGATATCCTGGAATACCTGAAACCGAATTACCGTATGCATATCATTACGAATGGTTTCCAGGAGGTGCAGGAACGAAAGATGAAAAAGTCCAACATCTTCGATTATTTTGAACACATGATCAATTCAGAGATGGCCGGGGTTAAGAAGCCAAATCCGTGGATCTTCCAATTGGCCCTGAAAAGAACCGGGGCAAATCCCGGGCAATCGATGATGATAGGCGATAACCTGGAAGCGGATATCATGGGAGCCAAAGCATTAGGGTTTTATACATTGCATTTAAATGTTCACAATGATCCCCTGCATGAACACGGTGATATGATTCACAGTCTCAGTGAAATAAAATCGTATTTGTAGAGTTATCAAATAGGAAAGAGGCAGGTAACCCCCTGTTCTGATATAAATTACAGCCTCTCATGATGCGCAAATCCAGGGAATTAAAAGGATTAATGATCCTTCTTTTGCTGCTTATTGCAGCCTGTTCAGAGCCTACAGATTTTAACCAGGCAGATGACCTGATGCTCCAGCCTGTAGTTGAAGCAAGTATCCTGTACATCGAGTCGCCGGAAGAAGTCATCAACCAGTCTTCCTTTACCAGTTTTACTTACGATTTTAATTTTGACGCCTTTGGCGAAGAATTTGTATCCGAGAACATTATCGACGGTATGATTGCCTTTGAACTGGAGAACACCACCAGTAAGCCATTTACCATAACCCTGGAATTTTTGGATGAGGCGGGGAATACCCTTTTTACGCAGGTATTCCAATTAGATGCTGCTCCTACGGCAATACTATACAGGGAGGTGTTTTTCGGGACAGCTTCAGGGCAGGATATCAACATCATAAGGAATACTTCCGGATTCCGCGTAACTGCATCCAACGAAGGAGATACCAGCAGTGTGTCTTCACTTCCTGATCCTAAAATCATTTTCAGATCCAGCGCAAAATTCAGGTTAAATCTTTTATGAACAGGCTGCTGGTTTTCATATTAGTTCTTATTGGGACATGGCATGGGTATGCGCAACAGAAGCAATTGTTATACGATCTCAGGTCGGTGCCCCAGGCCTTGTTGCTCAATCCCGGGATGCAGCACGATTTCCAGTGGTATGCCGGTATTCCCATGCTTTCCGGCGTATCGGTTTACGGCGGATCTAGCGGCATAGCTGTAAACGATCTCTTCGCATCGGATGGATTGGATTTTACGACCAAGATCCGGGATAATGCGGTCTATGGACTCAACAAGCGCGATGAATTCAGTTCAACCTATCAAATTGAGATCTTTAACCTGGGATGGAGGGGGAGAAACAGGCCACAAAACTTTTATTCTTTAGGACTATACCACGAAGGTGGTTTTGTCCTTTACTGGCCCCAGGATCTTGCTATACTGGCGTTTGAAGGCAATGCTGATCAACTTGGGAGGCGATTTAATTTTGAACACCTAAAGACCAGGGGAGATTTCCTGAATGTTTTCCATATTGGGTTGAACAGGACAATTAATGAGCAGCTGAGTGTAGGGGTAAGAGGTAAATTGTATTCGGGGATACTCAGTTATTCCAGCATAGGTAATTCGGGCTATTTTGTAACCGATGAAGGTCAGAATAACCTTAGGGCCAATAGCATTGTGGCCGATATGTCATTGAGGACATCGGGTTGGGACAGGATACAAGAGGTTTTGAATGACGATAGTATAGATGATATGGCTGGTATCCGGCAACACCTGGTCAAGAGAGCATTTTTGGGAGGCGACCTTGGTGTAGGCTTAGACCTCGGGTTTTCTTACAACCTGGATCCCCAGACCACGCTCACCGGGAGTATCCTCGATATAGGATTGATGTACCATGCAGGTGACCCGTACAGCTACACCCTGGAAGGTAGTGCTACCGTAGAAGGTTTGGAGGTTATTTTACCGGATGCACTTATCGATCCCGATGCTGATTTCTGGCAAAACCTCGTGGACGATGTAGAAGGCTTTGTGCCCTTTGATGATAATCGTAATGCTTACCTCACTTTCAGACCTACACAGCTGTATGCTTCGTTGAGGTATGATTACGGGCAGCCACAGGATGGAATGGGATCCTGTGATTGCGACTACCGGAACCCGGGAAAAAAAGCGGCGGTGTATTACCGCAATGCCATAGGTGGACAGCTTTACATGATCAACAGGCCCCGGGGCCCCCAGGCTGCTCTTACTGCCTTCTACCAACGGAGATTTGGGAATGCCATGACACTCAAGGCGACCTATACCGCCAGCAAATTCACCTATACGAATATCGGCTTAGGGTTTTCTGCACAGGCAGGACCGCTTAATTTCTACCTGATGGCTGACAATTTGCTCGCATTACGGGATGTTAGTGGAGCACAATATGCTTCTTTACAGTTAGGCTTAAATATCATATCTTGGGGACGCAATAATTAAAGGCGCCCCATGATTAAGAATTTTTTGTCAATTGTTTTCGTTTTGGTAGTATGTAGCTCTGTGTCAGCTCAGTTAAATCCATATAAATACGTCATCGTACCGGTACAGTTCGAGGCTTTTGACAAGCCGAACAAATATTCGAGCAGTACCTTGGTAAAATACCTCTTACAGCAAGAAGGATTTACGGCCGTTTACGATAATGATCTGCCTGGCGACCTGGCCGGCAATCTATGCCTGGGGGTGAATATGCACATGGAAGATAATTCGGGCCTGTTCAGTACCAAGCTTCGGTTTATATTTAAAGACTGCAACGGGGCAGAAGTATTTGCCACCAAGATGGCCTCCAATAAGCTAAAAGAATACCAGGAGGCTTATACAGAGGCAATCCGGGAGGCTTTAAAGTCCGTGAGTGTCCTTGGGTATACATACGAACCTGCTGCAGGAACAGCTGATGAAGGAATTACTGTAAGTTTTAAGGATGACGTAAGAAACATAGAGGAGAAAGAGAAGAAGCCTTTAAAAGACAAAGCGGTGACACAGCAGGCGACTCCGGAGGTTCAGCGTTATGAAGATAAAAGACCGGTTCCTTCTACTTATACCAAATCCGGCGGTGTCTCTACCGGCTCCTCAAGAGATCACGGAGATATAACTTCAGAAGTACTGTATGCACAATCTACAGATACAGGTTACCAGTTGGTAGACAGTAGCCCGGCTATCCGGGTTAAACTCTTTAAGACTTCCATGCCCAATGTGTACCTGGCAACCTATGGTGAGCTACAGGGGCTGGTCTTTGAAAGGGATGGTAACTGGACCTGGGAGTACTACCTGGATGGCGAACTGGTGACTAAGGAGCTTCAGATCAAATTCTAAAGCTTATACTTATCCTTCCAGCGATTCTGTAAAAAGGTTTTAATACCATTCTCCCGCTGGTTATTACCTGGCTCGTAAAGTGTTTTTCCCTTCAGCTCATCCGGCATATACTCGGCATTGACAAAATTGTTGGGATGGTCGTGTGCGTATTGGTATTCTTTCCCGTAATCCAGGTCTTTCATCAGCTGTGTAGGAGCATTCCTGAGAGCCAGGGGTACAGACAGGTCTCCGGAAGCTTTCACAGCTTGTTGTGCACGGTTGATCGCCATATAGCTGGCGTTGCTCTTAGGAGAAGTGGCTAAATATATCGCACACTGGCTGAGGATGATACG
>JABDLH010000050.1 GCA_013003145.1 Flavobacteriaceae bacterium
GGCCTGGAACATCTACAGCTTTGCCGTCCCTATCGTTCAGCAATTCTTCGGGATATCCCCGGGTGCACACAAAAAAATAGTAGGAATAAATCCACAAATGCCCAGTAGCTGGAATGATGCTGCCCTGGAAAATGTGATGGTAGGTGACAATATGATCTCGATCTACTTTAAAAGAGAAGGAAAGCAAGAAACTCTTACCGTGACTCAATCCGCCACAGACTGGACCCTGGAACTGGGAGCAGAGTACAATCCCGGAGTGGAGTACGAATTCTTAGAAGGGAATGTCTCGCAGGGAGAAGATGGTGTTTTAAGAAGTTCAGATCAAAAAGTGGTGCTGAGGAAGCATTTTCCCTGAGCCAGGATGTCTATCTTGCAGCCTATGAATTACGGCAGAAAATCCTATACCCTTGATGAAGCCAGGAGCAAGATAGAAAGCTATTGCGCCTACCAGGAGCGCTGCCACAAGGAAGTGCGTGAGAAGCTCCGGAAAATGAATATGATCCCGGAAGCCATCGACCAGATCATCGGTCACCTGATCAATGAGAATTACCTCAACGAGGAACGCTTTGCAAAGGCCTTTGCCAGGGGAAAATTTCACCAGAAATCCTGGGGAAGGGTCCGTATCCGTATGGAATTAAAACAAAGGGAAATCTCCGAATATATTATCCGTGAAGCCTTGAAAGAAACCGAGGAGGGGTATGAAGAAAGGCTGCATGCCCTGGCGCTGAAAAGACTGGAACAGATCAGGGAAAGAAACCCGCTGAAGCGTAAGAAGAAGCTTGCCGACTACCTGTTATACCGGGGGTGGGAAACTCAGCTGGTCTACGAAAAGTTACAGGAATTGATCGATTAGTGCAGCTGGCCGTTTTCCTCTACAAGCTGCAGGTGCTCATGTGTTCTCCGGATGGCCTCTTCGTTCTTCCACCGGATCCATTCTTCCCCTTTCAGTTTCCGCATCATGGCGTCATAGTAACGCATCCACACCACGTTATATAGTGCTTTCCCCATATTCCTCGGCCGCAGTGGCAGTGCCCTCAGGCTCATCGAAAAGCCTGGATCCAGGTAGCGCATGTAATGCCAATATCCTTCGGGCATATAAAGCACATCACCGTGTTGCAGTGTGGTTCGGTGCCCATTGGCATGTTTAAGGGCCGGCCAGTGATCCAGGTCCGGGTCAGAAAAATCTATACTCTCATGGGTGATCAGGGAGTGAGGCACTTTATAGAGATAAGGCGTCTCGGCCTGGGAGAAAAGAATACACTCTTTCTTTCCTTCAAAGTGAACATGGAAGATATTTCCCAGGTCTATATCATAATGCATAAAGGTATAAGCATCCTGCCCGCCGAAGAATAACATGGGTAGTCCTTTCAGGAATGGAAGGCCCAGGTCCGGGTAGCTGAAGTCCTGCTGTAGTTCGGGAACTTCCTTCAATAAATTCCATAAGAATATCCTGTAATGGGTTGGGCCTTTCTTAAGCAGGTCTATGTACTGGTCCATCCGCATCCTGGCATGCGCCTGGTTAAAACCATCCTTATGGCTCACCGGACGGTTATCATAGAGAGGAACCTCCTTCTCCCCTGCTATCTTGCGGATGTAATCCAGGTTCCATTTGCGATACGCCGGCCAGTCCGATACCAAGCCCTGCAGCACCACTGGCTTTTGTGGCCTGTAATAGTCCTTGATAAACACCTCCTTGGTAATAGAGGCTACTTTGGGTATCTCTTGTAGGTTCAAACGGAAATCTGCTTCTTTAGCTCACAAAGTTAAAAAAGCTGGAGAAGCTGAACCGGTAAATTAACGATAACTTAAGAACGCTTAGCCTTAGCCTTGGCTTCCTCGTTCCGTTCTATCTTGTGCCCGGGACGTGTCCATTTTGGTTTCTCTCCCAAGGGTTGTAGTACCGATTCCTGCTGTTCAACGGTCTTAGGTTGCGGTGCTTTTACAAAAGCCTGCTGTGGTTTCAGCCCCAGCAGTTTGAACATTTCCATATCCTCACTCACATCCGGGTTAGGCGTAGTCAGTAATTTATCCCCTGCAAAAATAGAATTGGCACCGGCCAGGAAACAAAGCGCCTGCCCTTCACGACTCATAGAAGTTCTCCCAGCAGAAAGCCTTACCTGGGTCTTTGGCATCACGATCCTGGTGGTAGCCACCATGCGGATCATATCCCAGATCGGTACTGGCTCCATATCTTCCATGGGGGTACCTTCAACAGCTACCAGGGCATTGATCGGCACAGATTCGGGCTGAGGGTTCAGGGTAGCTAAAGCGACCAGCATTCCTGCCCTGTCTTCCAGCTTTTCGCCCATCCCGATAATTCCACCGCTACATACGGTTACATTGCTCTTCCTGACGTTATCTATGGTCTTCAGGCGATCTTCGAAAGCCCTTGTAGAAATAATATCTTTATAATAATCCTCAGAAGTATCCAGGTTGTGGTTATAGGCATATAAACCTGCTTCAGCCAGGCGTTGTGCCTGGTTTTCGGTTAACATCCCCAGGGTACAGCAAACCTCCATATCCAGTTTATTGATAGTACGAACCATCTCCAGCACCTGGTCAAACTCCGGTCCGTCCTTCACATTCCTCCAGGCAGCACCCATACACACCCGGGAACTTCCCGAAGCTTTCGCCCTTAAGGCCTGTGCTTTTACATGGGGAACCGTCATCAGGTCATTGCCTTCAATATCGGTATGGTAACGTGCAGCTTGCGGGCAGTAGCCACAATCTTCCGGGCATCCCCCGGTTTTGATAGAGAGCAGGGTAGAGACCTGTACCGTATTAGGGTCGTGAAATTCGCGATGAACATTGGCTGCGCGAAACAGCAGATCCATCAGTGGTTGGTTGTAAATCTCAAGTATCTCCTCTTTGGTCCAATTGTGTCTTTCCGCACTCATACGTCTGGTTTATCTGCCAAAAATAGCCTATAATGATCACATTTTCCAAGAATAGGGAACAATTTGCGTGATCTCAGGGAGTGCCGGGTCTCTGCAGGAGGATACTCACCGCGTTACCACCAAAGCCGACAGCATTTACCAGGATACGCTCTAATTTAGCCGGGCCTGTCTTTTCTTGAAGGAAGGGTACCGGGATCCAGTGTTGATGTTGCAACATCAGCACGGCCAGTTCTACACTCAGCATCCCGGAGGCACCAAAAGTGTGCCCCACTTTCCATTTATTGGAAGTAAGTGCAGGCTTATACTCACCAAAAACGGCCGAGATGGCACTGTGCTCTGCCATATCTCCTTTGCGGGTTCCGGGGGCGTGCATAACGACCGCATCTACCTGTGACGGATCTATGCCCGAGATAGCCATCTTCATCGATCGCTGAAAGCATTGCGCATCGGTAGAAAGGGATACACTGTGCTGCAGGGGCTCCGTGGCGTAACCAATCCCTGAAACCAGAGCGAGGGCATTCTGCTTGCTTCCTTTTTCCAGGCAGGCCATGGCAGCAGCTTCACCCAGGATCATGGTATTCGTTTTTTTATCGAGATCCAATGCCCTGCAGGGGTAGGGTTCTGCTTCCCCCAAGGTCGAATATATCTTAAGGGCCCTCATTTGCGCCAGGGTAAATGGGGTAAGGGATGCTTCGCTCCCCCCGACCAGGAAGTTATCGGCCATCCCGGCCTCTAACCAGGCCACACCGTTGAGAAGAGCGTGTAATGCCGTAGAACAGGTAATAGAATGCGATATATCCGGGCCCTTAGATTGCAGGTCATGTGCTAACCAAGAAGAGATATTCCCCAAGGTGGTAGCCGGGGATGCCTGTGTACTGCTTTGCCCATCCTGGAGGAATTCTTTATGGTATTTTTCAAAAAGGCTGGTTGCCCCCCGGGATGAACCAACGTTGATCCCAAAATCATTGCCCTTCTTCCAGCCGGCGCGCCCGGTTGCACTTCTCCCGGCTAGCAGGGCGTACAGTACACTATCATCCAGGGAGCGGTAGAAGGCCGACTCCCCTCGCAATTGGTCCACCGCTTTTCGAGCCTCAGGGGTTAAAGGTGCCACCCAGGCTTTTTCCTTACCGTAGGTTTCATAGGCCAGCAGGGCTTTGTCCTCCAGGTACCGGGCCCAGATCTCCCCGGGTTCCTGCCCAAGGGGTGAAACCGATGCTATAGCCGTAATGGATATGGGTTGTTTCATCAGAATAAATCCAGGGCAGTTCTTATACTGTCGTAGACAGTAGTTAATTGTTGTTCCGTGATCACGTAGGGAGCCAGGATATAAATGGTATTTCCCAGGGGCCTGAGGAATACCCCATTGTCCATGAAATGTTTATACAAGCGGTCCCTGAGATTGCCATAGCGCTCCATGCTGACATCCAGGTCCAGGGCCAGTATCACCCCGCATTGCCGTACATTGGCAACCCTGGAATGGGATCCGATCTCCGAGGCAAAATTCCGATGACTGTTCACTATGCGATCTATATCGCGCTGAATCTCATCAGACCTCAGCAACTGCAGTGCAGCCCGGGCGGCAGTGCAGGCCAATGGGTTCGCAGTATAGGTGTGACCATGAAAGAAACCTTTTCCTAATTCGTCACTGTAGAAGGCATCGTAGATCTGCTGTGTACAACTGGTTGCAGCCATGGGCAGGAGTCCGGCCGTCAGCGCCTTGGAGAGACATATAATATCGGGCTTGGTCTCCATATGGAGAGAGGCAAAGTATTTACCCGTCTTCCCGAAACCGGTCATAACCTCATCCGCCACAGTTACGACCCCCTCTTTCTGCAACAAGGCCAAAAGGGGTTGCAGATGCTCCGCTTTATGCATCTTCATGGCCGCAGCACCCTGCACCAGGGGCTCATATACAAAACAGGCAATATCTTTAGTTTTTAAGCGGTTTTCTAGCCACGCTAATATTTGTTGCAGGTTCTCTGCCGTAGGTATCGGAAGTCGTTCTACTTTCAGGAAGAAATCTTCGAAAGGACCGTTGTATACCGAAAGGCCGGAAACTGACATGGCACCGAAAGTATCACCGTGGAAACCATCTTCAAAAGCCAGTAGTACCGGTCTTTTCTCACCCCGGTTAAAATGATA
>JABDLH010000083.1 GCA_013003145.1 Flavobacteriaceae bacterium
TTTCAGATGTTCCCGCATGCTTTTCCCACGGACCAAACGGTCGGGTTCATAATAGCGGTAGGCTAAGGGGTTATCCGATCCCGGACCTTCAAATTGTATCTTGCTTATTCCCGGGAAATATTCCCGATTATCGTGTATGTTCATCATTGATTAGTTTAAGTTGGCATCAAGCGTAAATACCCATTGGGAGTATGCCTTGTTTAATATTTCTTCCTGTAGCTTAACGGGTTCATAGGTGTGAATGTGGGTGGGAGCGAACTTGTCTTTCCTAAAGGCATCCCAATCCTTTTGATGCACGACGCAGGCACGTGCAGCTCCAACTGCCCCGGTGGTATCATAGAGTTGTATCTTTTTTTGTAACAAACTGGCCAAGGTAGTAGAGAATATTGAGGATCGGAACAAATTGTCATTCCCGGTTTTCAATAAGTTGGCATCTGCACCCTCGGCTTGCAGTAATTTCATCCCGTAAGCGAAGGCAAATGCAATTCCCTCCAGCGTTGCCCTGCAGAGATGACGTTGATCGTGCCGGCTAAGATCGATATGGGAAAGGAAAGTTCCCGGGTTGCGATTCTGAAGCATACGCTCCGCACCGTTACCAAATGGGAGTACGATAAGTCCTTCAGAGCCTGCCGGCACCTGCCCTGCCCATTCGTCCATTTGCTTATAAGACGAGGCGTTCAGAATATTCTTCAGCCATCGGTATTGAATTCCCGTGCCGTTAATGCACAGTAGTTTCCCGATCCTGGTCTTGTCCCCAGTATGGTTAACATGTGCAAAACTGTTGATACCGGAATTCAATAAGGCTTTGCGCTCATCGGTAACTCCATAAAGTACACCGGAGGTGCCGCCCGTACAGGCTATTTCACCTGGGTCAAATACATCGAGACTCAGGGCATTATTGGGTTGGTCCCCGGCCCTGTAGAGAATCGGGGTTCCGGGGGATAGGCCCGTTTCCAGTGAGGCGCTGGCGGAGACTGTGCCTTGCATGGAGAAGGTTGGAAGAATATCAGGAAGATGTGCTGTACTAAGGCCGTATTCTTCTAACAGACGTTTTGCAGGTTCATCTTTTTTAAAGTCCCAGGCGATTGCTTCAGAGAGTCCGGAGACGGTGGTTGTAATTTCTCCGCTTAACCGGAATGCGATATAATCTCCCGGCAACATCCATTTGTAGAGCTGGTCATACAGAACGGGTTCATGTTTCTTAACCCAGTGTAACCTGGAGAGGGTGAAGTTGCCCGGACTGTTCAGCAGGTGAGTTTGACAATAGGATTCGCCTAGTGAACTTAAGGCATTATCTCCTATAGGGACAGCCCTACTGTCACACCAGATGATAGCAGGCCTCAGGACATTACCACCCCGGTCTACCATAACGAGCCCGTGCATTTGGTAGGCGATACCAATGCCTATTATTTGACTAGATTTAACATTGCTGCGTGTAAGCAGGGTTTTAGTAGCATTACAGAGGTGAAGATACCAACTATTGGGATCTTGCTCTGCCCATCCAGGTTCAGGAACCTGTATACTCATCTCGTCAGGAGGTTCCTGGACAAGGAAAGTTTTTTGTCCGGATGCAACATTGACCAATACCGCTTTTACGCTAGAACTTCCTATGTCGTAACCAATATAATACTGTTCCACGGTTGATTATTTGGAAGTATTAAGGTAGCTAATTTCTTAGGAGGGATCAATGTTGGGGGAGAAGTAAGTGCATAAAAAAACTCCGGGTATTTAGCCCGGAGTTTAATAAACACTTAAATCAGGTATTAGTAGCCTGGGTTCTGAACCAAATTAGGGTTAGAAAGCAAGGCATTAACCGGAATCGGGAACAGGTTCTTGGTTTCGTCCCCAACAGCTGCAGCATCCTTAAATTCCCAGTCCCTGGTAAATTGTCCGAAACGGATCATATCATTTCTTCTCCAGAATTCTTCGTAAAGTTCACGTCCTCTTTCCTCCAGGAGATCAGCTTCGCTGACAGATCCCAGTGGAGTAGCACCCCTGAGTACTCTTAACTCGTTTACCAGGGCAGTTGCATCACCACTGGCTCCACGAAGTATGGCTTCGGCTTTCATCAGGTGAGCATCCGAGTAACGGAAAATGATCAGGTGAGGCGTAAATCCACCATGACGAGGATTGTACTTGATAACACGGATACCTGTGTTTTCACCGTTTCCAACTAAGCCTGGCAGTGATTTAGTAAATGTAAGGTCAGCCCCTGGGCGTGTTTTCAATTTAGAACCGTTATAGTCATACTGTTGTCCTAAAAGGAATCCATATCCTACGTTAGAGCCGTCGATAAACCCGTCATCGTTGCCATCAACACCACCAACTACATTATCATCAATACCGTCGTCATTGGTATCGACAAATGCGGTTCCGCTCTGTGGCACGCCACCTCTACGCTCTTCCTGGGCTCCACCTTCCACATTAGTGTCAGATGGACCTTCGTACATATCGTAGAATTCAGCCAGGGTAGTAAACCCGTTCCAACCACCACCGGTAATTTCCGGGGCCATGTTGTAATGGAGGGTATTCCAGATACGGTTACCTACAGCTGCAGGTCTCCACCAGATAGTCTCAGAATCAGCAGTTTCTGTAAAAATATCAAAGAACCCTTCCTGAAGGTCAAAACCGGCACCGTTGATGTCATCAACTAAGGACACTACTTGGTTCATGTCTCCTGTGTCAGGAGATCCCCCAGTATAGATATGCTTGTTCAGAAGTACTTTCGCTAGCATATACTGGGCGGCAGCTTTACTACCACGCTGCGTGCCTTCAAGGTTGTTGGCGTTAACAGCAGGAAGACCTGCAATAGCATCGGTTAGATCACTGATGACAAAATCAGCAGCCTCGGCCCTGGTCAGTACTCTCGGGCTGATGTCCGGCCCTTCGTCAACTTCCCGGAAGGGAACTTGCCCGAAGAGGTCCATGATCACCCACATGCTGAAACCTCGGATAAATTTGGCATTGGCTACCTGTTCAGCAGTAGCGTTAGAACGAGAATCGATTACCTCTGAGGCACGAAAAACATTCTGGTTAAACTGGTTCCATGTATTCAGGATGTACTGGTGTGACGGAGACCATGTATGGGAATGTAAGGTTCGCCATATTCCGTTGTCTCCCCAGTCTGTTCCCCTTGTAGGCACCAACAATTCATCTGTGGATACCTCTGTAAGGGCAAACAGGTTAGCCTGGTCGCCGAACTGGCCATTCATATCATTATAGAGCTGGTCTACCGAGCTCCCCGGGTCATTTACCCCATCAAAACCACCTATAGAAGTCTCGGGAAAGATTGAGTCGCTTTCCGAAATTTCGAGGTCTGTACATGAGAGGACAAATGCCGAAGACAAGGTCACCAACATTAGTTTCTTTAATTGTTCTCTTTTCATGATCATCAATTTTTTTGTTTTAGAAAGTTGCGTTTAGTCCAAAAGTAACCGTTCTGGGCCTAGGGAAAGCTGTGTAGTCGATACCCGCTGTTGGAAGACCATTTAACAGGTCTCCGGAGCCGGGGTTCACACTAACTTCAGGATCCAAACCGCTGTAATCGGTAATGAGGAATAGGTTCTGCCCTGTTAATGAAAGCCTTAGGCTCTTGAACAGACCGTCTCCTGTTAGAGGCACATTATACGCAAGGGTTGCGTTCTGAAGCCTTACAAAATCCCCTTTTTCAAGGAAACGAGTAGATACTTCAGCCGCTGCATTTCCTGCTTCTCCACTGTTGAGTACATCATAGGTCACGTTACGTGCGTTATTGATGGCACCCGCGGTAAAGAAAGCATTTGCCGTGTTGTTATACACAGAGAATCCGAACTGACCTGCAAGGTAAGCTGAGAAATCCCAGTTCCCTACGGATACACTGGTAGATAAACCAGCAGTTACATCCGGTAAGGCATCCTCACCTACAAAGGTCTGAACGTCCCCGATAGGCTGACCATTGGCATCAAATCCTTGAAATTCTCTCAGGTAATATGAGAAAAGGGGATAACCACCGGCAAGAATCTGTGCGAAGGCAAGTGATAGTCCCTGTCCACGGA
>JABDLH010000086.1 GCA_013003145.1 Flavobacteriaceae bacterium
CTCATAAGGGCATTATGAGGCTGCTGCAGGGATATTTGGACAATAACATCCCAATGTCTATCACCCTGAAAATCATCTCTGAGCTCAACGATGCTTGTGTTAAACAAGTAATACATATCTGCCTGGATAAAATGCATGCGCCCCCTCCCTCGTCTTTTGCCTGGCTCGCTATGGGAAGCCAGGGCCGGAGAGAGCAATTGCTGAAGACAGACCAGGACAACGCCATTATCTACGAAGATGTAGAGCCGAAAAACGAAGAAGCCACCCAGGCGTACTTCCTGAAATTTGCCACCAAGGTAAACAAAGCCCTGCAACAGATAGGGTATGAATACTGCCCCGCAGAGATGATGGCCTCCAATCCCGATTGGTGCAAGAACCTTAGCGCATGGAAACTTACAGTGAGTGAGTGGATCTCTAACCCGGGTAAGGAACAGGTACTGCTCTCCTCAATTTTCTTCGACTATAATTCGGTTTACGGGGATTCTAAACTTGTGGACCAGTTATCCCAGCATATTTTTGAGACGACAGAAAATTACCCGAGATTCTTCTACCACTTGGCAGAAGGCGCATTACAAAACCCATCTCCTTCCGGGTTTTTCAGGGATTTCCTGGTAGAGCAGGATGGAGCACATAAAGATTTTTTTGATCTGAAGCGCAGGGCGCTTATGCCCCTGACCGATGCGGCACGGGTGCTGATCCTCTCCCAAAAAATTAAATCCATCAGCGGCACGGTAGAACGCTATGAGAAAATGGCAGAACTGGAAGAAAACAACCGGGAGTTATACCTCTCCTGTTCTTACGCGACGAAAGCCCTGCTGAAATTCCGGGCCAAGCAGGGGATGTTACATCATGACTCCGGCCGTTTTATCGCGCTGAACACACTTTCTAAAGAAGAAAAAATAAAGCTGAAGCGAACCTTTAAGACCATTAAGGAAATACAGACCCTGATCGCTGTTCGCTTTAAAGTATCTAATAAGGTGGTATGAGCAGTATCAGTATTTCAAGGTTCTTCTACCGTCTCTGGCGATCCATCACCGAGGCCTATAGCGATGATCTCTACCAGGATCCCTGGAAATTTGAGTACGTGGTCCTGGATACCGAAACCACAGGATTTGATTATTACACGGACCGGATATTATGTATAGGAGCGCTGAAATTGAGAGAGGACAGGATCAATGTTAATGATTGCCTGGAAATTTACCTGGATCAACAACACTACAACCGGGATTCGACCGAGGTTCACGGCATACTGCAGAACGAGGGCAGGGATTGTATGCAGGAGCGGGAAGCCATGCTTAGACTGAGCAATTATATTGGCGATGCTATCATCGTGGCCCATCACACCCGCTTTGATATGACCATGATCAACAAGGCCTTAAAAAGGCAAGGGTTACCCACTTTGAAAAACAGGACATTGGATACCTCGAAGATGTACCGGAAAACCCTGATCGCTTCACCTTTATTGCGAAAAAAACAATCCTATTCTCTCGATGAACTGGCAGATAAGTTCAACCTGTCCAAAAAAGACCGGCACACCGCCCTAGGTGATGCCTATATTACAGCTTTGGCCTTTATCAGGATCGTTAAAATTCTGAGGAAAAAATATCTTAATCTTACCGTAATGGATCTAATGTAAAAAGGAACACTAGTGCTTCAAGTAATTAAGTACATTCTTACGTATACGACCTTGAATATCAGATACATCTGATTTCACGAAAGTCTCCCCTGTTATTTTTTCATACAGCTCGATATACCGCTCAGAAACCGTTTCAATATACTCATCCGGCATCTCCGGCAGGGTCTGTCCTTCCAGTCCCTGGAAGTCATGGCTGATCAGCCACTGCCGAACAAACTCTTTAGACAGCTGCTTCTGGGGTTCTCCTTTAGACTGTCTTTCCTCGTAGCCCTCAGCGTAAAAATACCGGGAAGAATCAGGCGTATGGATTTCGTCAATCAGTAGGATTCGACCATCCTTCGCTTTCCCGAACTCGTACTTGGTATCGACCAGGATCAAGCCTCTGTCAGCCGCGATCTCGGTTCCCCGCTTAAACAAGGCCCTGGTATATTCTTCTAATTGCTTATAATCCTCTTCAGAGACTATTCCGCGCTGTAAGATGGCTTCCCTGCTGATGTCCTCGTCGTGATCGCCTTGCTCAGCCTTGGTAGCAGGCGTGATGATAGGCTCCGGGAATCGATCATTCTCTTTCATCCTTTCGGGCATGGCTACCCCGCATAAGCTTCGTTTACCGGCTTTGTATTCCCTGGCTGCATGACCTGACAAATACCCGCGAATGACCATTTCTACTTTAAATGGCTCACAGGCATGACCTACGGCTACATTGGGATCGGGAGTGGCGAGTAGCCAATTGGGAACAATATCCTTGGTGGCGTCCATCATTTTGGTGGCGATCTGGTTCAGGATCTGTCCTTTATAGGGTATCCCTTTAGGCATCACCACATCAAAGGCGGATAACCTGTCCGTGGCGATCATCACCATGATGTCTCTTTCCAATCGATAGACTTCCCGAACTTTTCCCTTGTAAACCGAAACCTGGCCGGGAAATTTATAATCTGTGGAGGTAAGCGTATGTTTCATTAGTTCTGGTGCTCAATATTCTTATAGGCATCGATCACCTTCTTAACCAATTTATGACGGATAACGTCTTTGTCATCCAGTTGGATCATCCCGATACCTTCAACATCTTTTAGGATAAGTAAGGCTTCTTTAAGTCCGGAAATCACCCTTCGGGGAAGGTCGATCTGACCCGGATCACCCGTAATGATGAATTTAGCATCTTTCCCCATCCGGGTAAGGAACATCTTCATCTGTGCGTGGGTAGTATTTTGCGCCTCATCTAGGATAACAAAAGCATGGTCCAGGGTTCGGCCTCGCATAAAGGCCATAGGAGCGATCTGTATGGTACCATTCTCTATATATTGCGCCAATTTCTCTCCCGGGATCATATCACGGAGGGCATCGTATAGAGGCTGCATATATGGATCCAGCTTCTCTTTAAGATCCCCGGGCAGGAACCCGAGGTTCTCTCCTGCTTCTACCGCAGGACGAGTAAGAATAATCCGTTTTACTTGCTTATGTTTCAGCGCCCTTACCGCCAGTGCCACACCGGTATAGGTCTTGCCGGTACCAGCCGGTCCCGTCGCAAATACCATGTCGTTCTTTAAACTGAGGTCAACCAGTTTACGTTGGTTAGCTGTCTCTGCCTTGATCATACGCCCATTGACGCCATGCACAAGGATATCCCCGCTCTTGGCAGATGATTCGTAGTCTTCCTTCCCTTCGGCTGTCAAGACACGTTCAATAACATTTTCATCTATCTTATTGTACTTCGCAAAGTGGGTGGTCAGCATATGGAAGCGCTTGTCAAATTCATCCAACCGCTCTTCATCGCCATAAACCTTTATTTTACTCCCCCGGGCCACGATCTTCAGCTGGGGAAAGTGCTTTTTCAGCAGGTTGATATTCTCGTTCTGATGCCCAAAAAACTCTCTGGGGCTGATCTCGGTAAGTTCTAAGCTAAGTTCGTTCAAGGATGGATTTTTTTTAGAGATAGTTACCCACAAATAATATTTCGCGCAGCACTATATTTGTGTAATTTTGTTAAAACAAACTTAACCAAATTTTGGTTTGAATCGCCAAAAAAATATCAACAGTGTTGCATGGCAATCATTACATTAACTACTGATTTTGGAACTAAAGATCATTTTGTAGGAGCCATAAAAGGTACCATTTACAGGGAACTTGAAGATGCTAAGATTGTAGATATTTCTCATAATATCAGTCCTTTCAACATACAGGAGTGTGCCTACATCCTGAAAAATTCCTATAAAGCATTCCCGGAAGGAACCATACATATTGTTGGAGTGGATTCTGAACCAACGGAAGAAAACAAACATGTCGCGGTATTGGTAGACGGTCATTATTTTATCGCGGCCAATAACGGGGTAGTCAGCCTCATAACCACGAGTATTAAACCGGATAAGGTCGTGGAGATCAAGATCCCTAATCCCGCCCATGGGTCTTTCCCCGTACTGGATGTTTTTGTGCAGGTTGCCTGCCATATTGCCCGGGGTGGAACCCTGGACGTGGTAGGCAAGAATTTTAATGAACTCCGGGAGCTAAAAGAATTTTCACCACGGATTACCAATGACGGGCAGACCATTATAGGCAGTGTGATCTATATTGACAATTACGGGAA
>JABDLH010000115.1 GCA_013003145.1 Flavobacteriaceae bacterium
ATTCTATAGTATACGTACGGTCGTCAATGCTTTTTTTAATAAAAAATAGTTCACTTCAGGCTACGTTACAGGCCCTCTAAAATACTTTCTCATTAATTGCCTGCATCAATGCAAGATGCTATCTTTGCTCCCTTACAAAAGTGAGCGATGGGAATGATCAAAATAACCTTACCGGACAATTCCGTAAAAGAGTTTGAACAGGGGGCAACCCCTATGGATGTGGCCAGGAGCATCAGCGAAGGGCTGGCCAGGAATGTTATCTCTGCAACCTTTAACGGGACCAAGGTAGAGACGGTTTCTTCCCTGGAAGAGGACGGCAAACTGGTCTTGCATACCTGGAATGATGATGAAGGAAAGAAAGCTTTCTGGCATTCTTCTTCCCACGTTGTCGCGCAGGCGCTGGAAGAGCTGTACCCGGGTATTAAACTGACCATTGGCCCTGCCATTGAGAACGGTTTCTACTACGACGTAGATTTCGGGGAGCACTCCATCTCTGAAAAGGATTTCCCGGCTATTGAGAAAAAGGCCTTGGAGATCGCCCGTGGCAAGCACGATTTCAGCATGCGCGCTGTCAGCAAGAAAGAAGCACTCGCTTACTACGAGGAGCAGCAGAACGAATACAAGACAGAACTTATAGAGAACCTGGAAGACGGGAGCATTACCTTCTGTGACCACGATACTTTTACAGATCTGTGCCGTGGAGGACATATCCCGAATACCGGGGTCATCAAGGCGATAAAGATCCTGAATGTCGCCGGGGCATACTGGAGGGGTGATGAGAAAAATCCCCAGCTCACCAGGGTTTACGGAATATCCTTTCCGAAACAAAAAGAGCTTACGGAATACCTCGCTTTGCTCGAGGAAGCTAAGAAGAGGGATCACAGGAAGCTGGGTAAAGAACTGGATCTCTTCACCTTCTCACAAAAAGTGGGGCAGGGATTACCGCTGTGGCTACCCAAGGGTGCAGCACTCAGGGAGCGCCTGGAACAATTCCTGAAAAAAGCCCAGAAACAAGCCGGTTATGAAATGGTGGTGACACCACACATTGGACAAAAAGAACTATATGTCACTTCCGGGCATTATGCCAAATACGGGGAAGACAGTTTCCAGCCTATCCACACCCCCAAGGAAGACGAAGAGTTCCTGCTAAAACCAATGAATTGTCCTCATCATTGCGAAATATATAATGCCAGGCCGTTCAGTTACCGGGAACTTCCCAAACGATATGCCGAATTTGGTACTGTATACCGGTACGAGCAAAGTGGCGAATTACACGGTCTGACCCGGGTAAGGGGGTTTACACAGGATGATGCCCACATTTTTTGCACCCCGGACCAGCTGGACCAGGAATTCAAGGATGTGATAGACCTATCTTTGTATGTTCTCAATTCCCTTGGTTTTGACAATTTTACTGCCCAGGTCTCAGTAAGAGATCCCGAGCAGCCGGATAAATACATCGGTTCTGTTGAAAATTGGGAAAAAGCTGAACGCGCGATCATCAATGCCTCTGAAGAAAAAGGTCTGAATTACAAAATCGTAGAAGGAGAAGCAGCATTCTACGGTCCTAAGCTAGATTTCATGGTGAAGGATGCCCTTGGTAGGCAATGGCAGCTGGGGACCATACAAGTAGATTACAACCTGCCCGAAAGATTTGACCTGACCTATAAGGGCAGTGATAACGAATCGCATCGCCCGGTAATGATACACCGAGCTCCTTTTGGCAGTATGGAACGTTTTGTAGCCTTGTTACTGGAACATACAGGGGGAAATTTCCCATTATGGCTTATCCCGGAGCAGGCTATAATCTTGCCCGTCAGTGAGAAACACGAAAAATATGCCGAAAAAGTTTTAAATTCACTGGAAAATCACGAAATTCGCGCCCTTGCAGACCATCGAAACGAGACGGTAGGGAAGAAAATCCGGGACGCCGAGATGAATAAAATCCCGTTTATGCTGATCGTTGGTGAGCAAGAAGAGTCTGAATCAATGATCTCTGTCCGTCGTCATGGCGGGGAAGATCTGGGTAAGATTTCTGTGAAACAATTTGTAGACTTGGTCGAAAAGGAAATAAGTAGTACCTTAAAGTCATTCAAATAAAAGTTAAAATAAGTCGAATTAAAAAGTAGTAGCCATAGCAATTAGAAGAAGATTTAAGCCCCAACCTAGAAGGGAAAATAAGAATCCCCATAAGATCAATGAGAAGATTTCGTCGCCCAAGGTGAGATTGGTGGGAGACAACGTGGAAATGGGCGTATACCCAATCAGGGAAGCGCTTTCCTTTGCCGCGGAACAAGGACTTGATCTGGTGGAAATATCGCCTAATGCCGATCCACCGGTTTGTAAAATCATCGACTATAAAAAGTACCTCTACGAACAGAAGAAGAGGGAAAAGGCTATGAAAGCTAAAGCCACGAAAGTGGTAGTAAAGGAAATCCGGTTTGGACCCCAGACGGATGACCATGATTACGAATTTAAAAAGAAGCACGCAGAAAAATTCCTTAAAGAAGGTGCAAAGCTAAAAGCTTATGTGTTTTTCAAAGGACGATCTATCGTGTACAAGGACCAGGGAGAGATCCTGCTTCTGAGATTGGCCTCTGAATTGGAAGACTACGGAAAAGTAGAACAGATGCCTAAGTTAGAAGGAAAAAGGATGACGATGTTCCTGGCTCCTAAGACTAAGAAATAAGATTGCGCAGTGTCGCAACTGATAATAATAAGCGAGATAATTAATAACAAATAGGAAGCTAATGCCTAAAATGAAGACAAAGTCCAGTGCCAAAAAGCGTTTTAAGCTGACCGGTACCGGTAAAATAAAGAGGAAGCACGCTTACAAAAGCCACATTCTTACAAAGAAATCTAAGAAGCGTAAGCTTAAGCTGACCCATGATACATTGGTACACAAAGCCGATGAGAACAGTATCATGGAACAATTACGTTTAAAGTAATTGCCACAAAGGGAATTGTATTAACCATGGAGTTGGGCCATAAAGTATCTGCGAATAACGACAGATCGCCTGCTACAAAAAACAAAAAGAAATGCCAAGATCAGTAAATTCAGTTGCTTCAAGAGCACGTAGAAAAAAAATAATGAAAGAGGCCAAAGGATACTTTGGTCGTCGTAAAAATGTCTGGACCGTTGCGAAAAACGCAGTAGAAAAGGCAATGCAGTATGCATACAGGGACCGTAGGAATAAGAAAAGAAATTTCCGCGCCCTATGGATCACCCGTATCAATGCAGGTGCCAGGATGCACGGACTGTCCTATTCACAATTTATGGGGAAAATGAAAGCCAATAATATCGACCTGAACCGTAAGGTACTTGCCGACCTGGCCATGAATCACCCTGAAGCTTTTAAAGCTATTGTAGAAAAGGTAAAATAAAACGAATCTTATCTCGCTTAAAACCCTGGTAACCACCAGGGTTTTTTTATGCCCTTATTTCAGCTTTCCTTGGCTATTTTGGAGATAGCCGCTTTGAATTCCTCCCAATCCACGTATTCATCCCCGGACCGATCGTATCCTTCTATTAATTTATTGGCGACAATTCCACGGATAAAACCGTTGATCTCTGCCTTCTTCAACAATTCTATGATCTCCTCCCTCTTCAGTTTCCCGTCGGAATCCTTATCAAAGTAACGATAAGCCTCTTCCGGGGTTGCAAAATGATGAGTGATCAGGATCTGTATCTTGTTCAGAATATCTTCTTTAGACGCCATTTTTTATAGAGTATTAAATTCTTCATCAGCTGCCATATGCGGTGAGCACCAAACGCCTGCCACTTACGTGGTCCCTGTGTTCGCAGAGATAAATCCCCTGCCATGTACCCAGGTTCAGCCTGCCATTGGTAAGCGGTATTTGTACAGAAGCACCCATCAAGGATGATTTAATATGTGCCGGCATATCGTCAGGGCCTTCCATTGTATGCTGGTAATAGGGCGCATTTTCCGGAACCATCTGGTTCATATGACTCTCAAAGTCTGCCCTGACCGTTGGATCTGCATTCTCGTTGATAGTGAGACTTGCCGAGGTATGCTGAATAAAAACATGCAACAGCCCGGTCTTAATTTCTTCTATTTCCGGGAATTGAGAAACAATCCTGTCTGTCACCAGGTGAAACCCCCTTGGAAATGGAGGCAGCCTTATAGATTTCTGATAAATCTTCATTGCCGTGGCGGGTGTATCTGAGGGTAAAACTTTCACTTTTACATCCTTATTTTAAATTCATAAAAAATACCTTTGTAAGCTGAAGATACAAAACATGGATTTATCCCGCATAAAATTAGTCGTTACAGATATGGATGGCACCCTGCTAAATTCTAAGCACCAGGTGAGCCCATTATTCTTCGACCTCTATAAACAACTCCGCAAGAATAATATTCTCTTCGTAGCCGCCAGCGGCAGGCAGTTTGGAAGTATTGCAGAGAAACTGGCTCCGATCCGGGACGAGATCATCATTATTGCAGAGAATGGTGGATATGCTGTTCAGCACGGGAAGGAACTGGTGTCTACAGCACTCCCGGGCGGGAAGAAAAACGAGGTTTTGAAAGAGTTGTCTGCGGTACCCGATGCGCATCCTATCCTGTGTTGTAAAGACAGCGCCTACATCAGCGAAAGTTCCAGGAACTTTCAATCAAAACTACAGGAATACTATACCACTTACCAGGTGATACCCGATCTCTATGAATTTGACCAGGATATCTTAAAGATCGCAGTCTATCACGATATTAACTCCGAGCAATATATTTATCCCGCCGTCCAATCTTTTGAGTCCGATCTACAGGTCAAAGTTTCCGGGGAACACTGGGTAGATCTTTCGCATCCCGACGCCAATAAAGGGTATGCACTTAAGAAGATCCAGGACAGTTACGGGATAAGCCCTGAAGAAACCCTGGTTTTTGGTGATTACAACAATGACCTGGAGATGTTATCACTAGCTACCTTCAGTGTTGCCATGGCCAATGCCCATCCCAATGTATTGAGCGCGGCAAATTACAAGACCCTCACCAATGATGAAGGCGGAGTAGAACACATCCTGCAAAAAATGCTGGACAACTTTTAAGTTTTCTGCTTCTTTTTCCGCGCTGCAGGAAATAAGACGTTGTTAAGGATCAGGCGGTAACCGGGGGAGTTAGGATGTAACTCGAGTGCCGTTTTAGGATCCCCTACCCTATGCTGGTAGTCTTCCGGATCATGCCCCCCGTAGAAAGTGAAAAATCCTTTTCCTTTGATCCCGTGAATGTACCTGGCTTCTCCATTAATACGGTTCTCCCCAAGGACAAGAACCGTAGGCTTAACCTGCTCCCTGGCAAATGCCGTGGTCTGCCCCATAAATCCTTTGACCAGGGAGGTGTGATTCTGACATAGCATGGTAGGCACCGGATCCCATTTGGCGGAGAAATCCATCAGCGAAAAATAATCCGATTCTTTAGGTACCTGCTGTCGTTGAGAAGTCATATCTATAGACGAGAACTCGTATCTCAAGGGGTTTCGCTCCAAAATGAAATCCGTAAAGGCAAAGGTTTTGCTGTAGTCTATTTTTTTCTGATAACTGGGATCTGACGGATCCCCGTCAAACATAGGTTCACAAATGTCCACACCCTCTGCAGCCAGGGCGATATCAAAGCTGTCCGTGGCAGAACACATGGCAAACATAAACCCGCCCCCTATGACATAGTTCCTGATCTTTAGTGCAACTGCCAGTTTCTCCTGGGACACCTTGGAATAACCAAGCCTGCTAGCCAGGCTTTCTGCCTGTTGTTTACCTTCTATATACCAAGGAGTAGCCCGATAGGCGCCATAAAATTTTCCATACTGTCCTGTAAAATCCTCATGATGCAGGTGAAGCCAGTCATATAAAACGAGTTTATCGCCAAGGACTTCTTCATCATAGATAGTCACATAAGGGATTTCTGCATAGGTTAAGGCCATGGTAACCGCGTCGTCCCAAGGTTGATTATCCTTAGGAGAGTACACCGCGATCTTAGGAGCTTTTTCAAGGATCACCGCTTCCTGGTTTACTGCCGGACTACTTATCCCGTCTAAAATTGCCTGCGCCTTTTCATCAGAAAGAATTTCAAAAGAAACTCCGCGAATCTGGCATTCCTTTCGGATACGTTCCCCGTCGGGCAAAAGAAAGGACCCTCCCCTGTAGTTGAGCAGCCATTGCACCTTCTGCTGCTTAGTCAGCACCCAATAGGTTATACCATAGGCCTTAAGATGATCCTTTTGCGCATCAGCATCCATCGGTATTAAGATCACAGAAGCAGAGGCCTTAATTGCGGTCAGCAAAAAGAGGAACATACATAGTAGCACTGCATAGTGCTTCACTATAGGTTTTGAGAGAAAATTACTGTTGGTACCCAACAGCGAAGGGGTGTGTTTATTGGTGTTCCGTATATCAGAAGGGGACATCATTATCATCGGGATCAAGATCAGGCGGCTGGTTCATAGAACTACCAAAAGCTTCGTCAGCATTGGGCAGTTTACGTGTAGCGAACGGATTATCGCCATCAGCATTCATTTTGGATTGAAACTCGAACGGCGTATCAAAGTCATCCAAGTTATCAAATTTACCTAATTGCCCAATGAACTTTAACCTAATATTCTCTAAACCACCATTCCTGTGTTTAGCCACGATAAATTCTGCCTGGCCCTGTGTAGGGGTGCGTTCTTCGTCATCCCACTCATCGATCTTGTAGTATTCAGGCCTGTAGATAAAAGACACGATATCCGCATCCTGCTCAATAGCTCCGGATTCCCTGAGGTCAGAAAGTATAGGTCGTTTACTTCCTCCCCGTGTTTCCACCGCACGCGAAAGCTGCGACAGGGCAATGACCGGTACATTCAATTCTTTTGCAAGCGCTTTCAAGTTCCTGGAGATGGTAGAGATCTCCTGTTCCCTGTTCCCGCCTTTCTGAGTTCCTCCGGCAGTCATTAATTGGAGGTAGTCAATTACAATGAGGCGAATTTTATGTTGCGATGCTAATCGCCTCGCTTTAGCCCTGAGGTCAAAAATAGAGAGGGAGGGTGTATCGTCTATAAATAAAGGAGCACTTTCCAGCGCCTTCACCTTAACATTCAACTGCTCCCATTCATGCTTTTCTAAGCGGCCGGTTCTGAGCTTTTCTGAGGAGAGCCCCGTTTCCGAGGAGATCAGACGAGTGATCAACTGTACCGAGGACATCTCTAAGGAGAAAAAGGCTACCGGGGTATTAGCATTCACGGCGATATTCCGGGCCATGGAAAGGGTCAGGGCCGTTTTACCCATACCTGGCCTTGCCGCTACGATGATCAGGTCACTGGGCTGCCATCCGGAGGTCAGTTTATCGAGTTTATCAAAACCTGAGGGAATACCACTAAGTCCATCCTTATTGGAAATCTCTTCGATCTTTTTCTTAGCCTGGATAACCAGGTTCTGAGCTGTCTCTGCAGATCTCTTCAGGTTACCCTGGGTTACATCGTACAATTTTGATTCGGCCGTATCCAAAAGATCAAAGACATCGGTAGCATCGTCGTAAGCCTCTTCAATGATCTCGTTAGATATCTTGATCAGGCTACGTTGTATATATTTCTGAAGGATAATCCTCGCATGGAACTCGATATGAGCCGATGAGGCTACCTTCTGCGTGAGTTTTATGAGGTAAAAATCACCGCCGGCGATTTCAAGGTTACCATCTTTCTTCAATTGGGCGGAAACCGTTAATAAATCCACCGGTTCCGAAGATTCGAACAATTTAAAGATGGCCTCGTAGATATGCCTGTGCGAATCTTTATAGAAAACTTCAGGGTGGAGAATATCAATAACTTCATCCACACCCTTCTTATCGATCAGCATAGCACCAAGCACAACCTCCTCTAAATCAACTGCTTGAGGTGGTATTTTTCCCTTTTCTAAACTAATCACGTTGGGTTTGCCGACTTTGCGGCCAAGGATGGGGTTGGTGTTCTCCATGAATGTAAAATTAGCTAATTAACTCTAAGTTAACTTAAATTTTAGAGTTAACGATATCAACCGTCCATTAACAATTGGCCTGTTAATAAACCAGCGTACCGTGTTGATAACTAAAAAATTAAGTAGGGTGAGGTGAAAATATTTTCGTCAGCTTGACAAAATCACTTACTAACCGTTATAGACACCCATCTGCGCATATTTATCCATGCGTGCTGTGACCAGATCTTTTGGTGATAACTTTTTAAGTTGCTCGTAATTCTTAGAAATCTTGTTTTTGACGATATCAAAAGTTTTTTCGCGTTGTGCATGAGCACCTCCGGCGGGTTCGCGGACGATCTCGTCAATCAGTTTCAATTTCTTCATGTCAGTAGCGGTGAGCTTTAATGCCTCGGCGGCCTGCTCTTTATATTCCCAACTTCTCCAGAGGATAGATGAACACGATTCTGGTGAGATCACGGAATACCAGGTATTTTCCAGCATAAGCACCTTGTCTCCTACACCGATACCCAATGCACCTCCGGAAGCTCCTTCCCCGATGATCACGCAGATGATCGGCACCTTCAGGCGGGTCATTTCCAGGATATTCCGGGCAATGGCTTCTCCTTGCCCACGCTCTTCGGCTTCGATACCGGGATAGGCTCCGGGAGTATCGATAAAACAAACTACCGGCAGTCCAAACTTCTCGGCAGATTTCATAAGCCTAAGCGCTTTTCGGTATCCTTCAGGATTGGCCATACCAAAGTTCCTGTACTGACGGGTCTTGGTATTATATCCTTTTTGCTGACCGATGAACATATAGCTCTGCTCGCCGATTTTACCCAAACCACCGATCATGGCTTTGTCGTCCTTTACATTCCTGTCACCGTGTAGCTCCAGGAAGGTATCGCCACAAATGGCTTTAATATAATCCAGGGTATATGGCCTGTTGGGATGCCTGGAAAGCTGAACTCGCTGCCAGGCAGAGAGATTCTTATAGATGTCTTTCCTGGTCTGTTCCAGTTTCTTTTCGATCTGCTTACAGGTCTCGGTAACATCAACATCGCTCTCTTCCCCGATAAGTTGACATTTTTCCAACTGTTCTTCCAACTCCTTAATAGGAAGTTCAAATTCCAAATACTCCATGAATGACTTGAGTTTAGTTTTATCAGCAGACAAATATAAAATTTTATACCCGCATTGAACAGAAAAATCAAGGAAAGCCTACATCTGTTGTAAGTTGCTGAAGGGCAACTTTTTATCGCTTCGCCTTCTGTAGCAGGTAGATACCTAATAACCCGAATACAATGTTCGGGATCAGCACGGCAAGTAAAGGAGAGAAACCTGATTGTTCTGCCAGTGTTCCAAAGACTTTGTCAAAAAAGATATAGATAAAGGCGACGCCCATTCCAAAGGCCAGGTTGATCCCCATACCTCCCCTTCGTTTGATCGAGGAGACGGCCACACCGATTATGGTGAGAATAAATGCCGATACCGGTAAGGCCCACCGCTTGTATTTGACCAGCACGTAAGCATTGATATTCGAGGCTCCTTTTCGCTTTTGTACCTCTATGAACTCGTTCAACTCAAAGAGATTCTTGGTCTCGGCCACATAGGAAACCGGGGTGAGATCATCAATCTTAAAATTAAATACGGTATCCAGGCGACGCCTGGTCTCGACAAGCTCAGTCTGCTCGCCTACCTTTCTTTTTTTATAGGAGGTCAGCCTGTAGATACTGTCTTTGGGTATCCACCGGATATTGGCTGCCGTGATCTTATAATCTAATTTATCTTCCTTGTTAAAATGTTCAAAGGTGAAATTATACCCGATCTGCCGGGCGGGATCAAAGCTGCTCACATAGATATAATCATCTTCGTTGAGCTGGGTAAAAATATTGCTGGTAACCCTATCCTGTTTACCCTTTTTCAGGTATTTATATTTAAACTCGTTGTACCCTACACTGGCGTTCGGCACAATGAACATCCCCAGGAAGAACATTAAAACTGCAATGATACTTGCCCCTATAAAATAAGGCCTCAGGAAGCGTCCGAAGGATACCCCGGAACTCAGGATTGCGACGATCTCCGTATTATTCGCCAATTTAGAAGTAAAGAAAATAATGGAAAGGAAGAGAAAAATGGGAAAAAGCAGGCTACCTATATATATGGTAAAGTTCATATAATAGATCAGGATCTCGTTCAGGGGAGCTTCATTATCGATCATCTTACCGATCTGCTCTGCCAAATTCAGCATAATCCCGATAGGCACAAACAGCATAAGCATCAGGCCAAAGGTGGCCAGGTAGCGCTTTAATATGTACCAGTCTATTATTCCCACTAGAGTCGCTTATCCATATTACGTACCATCTGGTTTTTCCAGCTGGCAAAATCTCCTGCTAAAATATGTTTTCTCGCCTCCCGGACCAACCACATATAAAAGCCAAGGTTATGAATGGTGGCGATCTGCTTGCCAAGGTATTCGTTTGCAGCAAAAAGGTGCCGCAGGTATGCTTTGGAATATTCGTGATCCACAAAAGTTGTTCCCGAAGGATCTAATGGTGAGAAATCGTCCTCCCATTTCTTGTTCTTGATATTGATGGTACCCTCTGCGGTAAAAAGCATACCGTTCCTCGCGTTCCTGGTAGGCATTACACAGTCGAACATATCTATTCCCAATGCGATATTTTCCAAGATATTGATGGGCGTACCCACCCCCATCAGGTACCTGGGCTTATCTTCCGGAAGAACGCTACAGACCACCTCGCTCATGGCATACATCTCTTCGGCCGGTTCTCCTACAGAAAGCCCTCCAATAGCATTCCCTTCGCAGCCGGAATTTGCGATATATTCTGCAGACTGCAGCCTTAGGTCTTTATAAGTGGATCCCTGGACGATAGGAAAAAAGGTTTGGTCAAAACCGTACTTAGGGGGTACTTTATCCAGGTGGGCGATACAACGATCCAACCACCTGTGGGTCATATGCATAGAGCGTTTGGCATAGCGGTAATCACAGGGATAAGGAGTACATTCGTCAAAAGCCATAATGATGTCTGCCCCGATGGTTCGTTGAATTTCCATCACATTTTCCGGGGTGAAGAAATGCAAAGAACCATCTATATGCGATTTAAACTTAACACCTTCTTCCTTGATCTTGCGGTTCGCCGAGAGAGAATACACCTGGTAACCCCCACTATCGGTCAGGATATTCCGATCCCATCCCATGAATTTATGTAGTCCTCCTGCCTTTTCCAGAATATCTGTTTTGGGCCGGAGAAATAAATGGTAAGTGTTAGCCAGGATAATATCCGGGTTAACTTCCTCTCTGAGTTCACGTTGATGTACTCCTTTGACAGAAGCGACAGTGCCCACCGGCATAAATATCGGTGTTTCAATAATACCGTGATCAGTCTGCAGGCTGCCGGCCCTGGCTTTGGATTGGGGATCCGTATGTGCTAAAGTAAATTTCAAATCGTAATTTTCAGTCGCAAATATAGGCATCCCCCTCCATAAAAGACCGGCCTTTATATAAAGTTTAGCGCCTATCCCCTTGTTTGGATAAAATAATATGGCTACTGTTGTACAACCAAAAGATAGCCCTTACATTTGAGGGTCACTAACACGTCAACAATGTCGAAATCACAAGACTTACAGGATCTTATCTTACAGGTAAGACGCGATATCGTTCGCATGGTACATAATGTAAACTCAGGACACCCGGGAGGCTCTTTAGGCTGCACCGAATTTTTTGTCGCTTTGTACAACGAGGTGATGGAACTGAAAGATGGCTTTGATATGGACGGAGTTGGAGAAGACTTGTTCTTCCTGTCTAACGGGCATATTTCTCCTGTCTTTTACAGTGTACTGGCACGCAGGGGTTACTTCCCAATAGAAGAGCTGAACACCTTCCGCCTGATCAATTCCAGGTTGCAGGGACATCCTACCACACATGAGGGATTACCCGGTGTTCGCATCGCATCCGGTTCCCTGGGACAAGGAATGTCTGTTGCCATTGGTGCTGCCCAGGCCAAAAAACTAAATAAAGATCCACACCTGGTTTTCAGCCTTCATGGAGACGGAGAACTACAGGAAGGACAAAACTGGGAAGCCATCATGTATGCTGCCGGGAAAAAAGTAGATAACCTTATCGCTACTGTAGACCGCAATGGTCAACAGATAGACGGGGCCACGGAAGAAGTGATGCCGATGGGCGATCTTAAAGCGAAATTCCTCGCTTTTGGATGGGACGTATTGGAACTGGAAAACGGTAATGACCTGCAAGCAGTGATCGATACGTTGCATGAGGCCAAGAAGAGAACCGGGAAAGGTAAACCGGTTTGTATCATCATGCATACCGAAATGGGACATGGGGTGGACTTTATGATGGGAACCCACGCATGGCATGGTAAAGCTCCTAACGACGAGCAATTGGCAACAGCACTAGCGCAGAATCCGGAAACCCTGGGTGATTATTAAACGATCCAAAAAAAACTCGATGAAAAAATATAAAGACCAAGGAAGTAAAGATACCCGAAGCGGCTTTGGAGCCGGTATGACTGAACTAGGCCGGACCAACCCTAAAGTAGTCGCCTTATGTGCAGACCTTGTCGGATCATTGAAAATAGACACTTTTATTAAAGAAAGCCCGGAACGTTTTTTCCAGGTCGGGATTGCCGAGGCCAATATGATGGGAATCGCAGCCGGACTTACCATAGGGGGATATATTCCTTATACTACAACCTTCGCAAACTTTTCCACCGGGAGAGTCTATGACCAGATCAGGCAGTCTATCGCCTATTCCGGGAAGAATGTTAAGATCTGTGCTTCCCACGCTGGTTTAACTTTGGGAGAAGACGGGGCTACCCACCAAATCCTGGAAGATCTGGGGATGATGAAGATGCTTCCCGGTATGACTGTTATCAATCCCTGCGACTATAACCAAACCAAGGCGGCGACCATCGCTATATCAAAACACCAAGGACCTGTATACCTGAGATTCGGGAGACCGGTAGTACCTAATTTTACCCCGGAGGATCAGGAATTTGTTATTGGGAAAGCAGTTCACCTGATCGAAGGTTCTGATGTGACTATCATCGCTACAGGACACCTGGTATGGCAAGCCCTCCAGGCTGCTGAAAACCTTGAGAAAGAAGGAATTTCTGCCGAAGTCATTAATATCCACACTATTAAGCCTCTTGACACAGAAGCTATTTTAAAATCGGTTAAAAAAACCGGTTGCGTGGTAACTGCTGAAGAACATAATTACCTGGGTGGACTTGGAGAAAGTGTTGCCCGTACCCTTAGTTCGGAATACCCAGCACCACAATCTTTTGTTGCGACCAAAGATACTTTTGGAGAAAGTGGAACTCCTGAACAACTTATGGAGAAATACGGCTTGAACAATAAAGCAATAGAAGAAGCCGTTAAGGAGGTGATTAAAAAGAAGGCCTAAGATGTGGTATCGTTTTTGATACCTGTCTAGGTGTCTAAATAAAACGAATCACATTATGAAAAAAACACTTATCACGATGGCCCTTGCCCTGTGCGGTGCGGCCACATTTGCGCAATCCAATAACAGTTTTGGCTTAAAAGGCGGACTGAACTATAACGGCAACGGAGATTATTTTGATTCTGCGGAGCAGGCCTATGAAAACCCCGGGCGAAACGTAGGTTACCACCTGGGAATTTACGGCAAGATCGGGGAAAGCTTCTATCTGCGCCCAGAATTGGTGTATACCAGCATCTCTTCGGATTACGATGATGACACCTTTAAAATGTCTAAACTGGATCTGCCGGTCTTACTAGGTGCTAAACTTATAGGACCAGTACATGTATTTGCAGGCCCGGCTTTCCAGTACATCCTGGATACAGACTACAGAGGGGTTACCATTAACGATGTGGAGAATGATTTCACGGTTGGTGTCAACCTTGGTGCCGGACTTGACTTCGGCAAACTAGGTGTGGATCTTCGGTACGAGAGAGGTTTCAGTGAAAACGAAGCAACCTTTGTCAATACCAATATTACCGAACTCAACGGTGACAGGATCGACACCCGCCCGGACCAGTTAATTCTCAGCCTGTCCCTGGCGCTTTAAAAGAGAATAATTAGTAATAATAATAACCCGGTCTTTCAGGCCGGGTTTTTTATTGGGATATACGACACTGACAACTGACATCTGACAGCACAAAATGTCAGTGCATGGCAAAAAAAAACCGGCTCAATTGCCGGTTTTTTTGATCTTCTAAGATTGTGATATGTGCCTTATTCATTGACCGGATCGCTGTCATCGGCATCCAGGTAGTTGGGTGTACCGTCGCCATCCGTATCAGGATAAGTGATATTGCCCGCTTCGTCTATTATGATCTCGTCCCGGGTGGGAGTTCCATCCTGGTCATCATCATCATCGAGGAAATTAACTCGTCTTGAGAATGTTCCTGTAGCATCTTCTGCTTCCTGGTCTGTATTGTCATCATAAAGAAATCCATTCCCGTCCAGGTCCTCATCTATGGATGGTATACCATCCCCGTCGTGATCGGTCCTGTTCAGAGAGAAGAGGTCTACTTCAAAAATGAGTGGACTGTAAGCCGGAATTTGTCCCTGGGCTACATTGTAGAATCCTAAACCGGAAGGCATAATGATCAAACCGACACCATAATCCTCAACCGTAAATGTTCCGTCATCATTCACCACGGGGGCTCCTCCTGTCTGCAGGAAAGGCATTCCCTCGGTAAATCCGCGGGCGCCTTGTGTCGGAGCCTGGATCTGGGCCAGATCAAACCAAATGGCCGTACTGGTCGAGGCATCGAAGACCGTCCCGTCTAACAATGATCCCCTGTACTGAACAAATGTTGAGTCGGCAATTGTCGGATAAAGACCATTACCGTTGTCCCCTTCCCGGGCCACCAGGTAATAAAGCGTATGGTCTACTACTTCATCAGAATTAAGGTTGAATTCCGTTGCTCTTACAGAAATGGTTTTAGAACCCACCTGGTTTGCCAAAGGAATCTTATCAGCGTTCTCACCGGCAATGGTATCTATCCTTATCCGGTAGTCGAAATCTGCCGGAGGTGCATTAAATTCTTCATAATTGTAAAAATGTGTCTGCAAGTACTCCTGTATAGCTGCCTCATCTTCTGCAACCACTTCTCCCAGGTCGCGGGGAGCAATGCTAACCCCTCCGAGACCGTCATCCCTGTTACAAGCGATGAACGAAATAGCTACGAGCGCCAAAACGGCGATTTTATTTAACTGCATGGATTCTGGTTTGAAGGCCGCAAGATACAATTTTCCCCTATTTTTGTAGAAGTGATTAACAAAGAATTAATCGGTGTATGCGTATAGACAGCTACCTTTGGAGTACTCGCTATTACAAGTCCAGGAGCCAGGCTTCAGAGGCTTGTAAGAAAGGACACATTAGGGTTAACGGGCAAGTGGTAAAACCATCCAGGGATGTCTACCCCGGGGACAAGGTGATCGTCAGAAAGAACCAGATCAATTATGAGCTATCAGTACTCGATCTTCCCAAGAGCAGGGTTGGTGCCAAATTGGTTGATATTTACCGCAAAGACACCACCCCGGAAGATGCGTTTAAGCACGATGATTTATTGAAGTATGCTAAGGACTATTACCGAAAGAAGGGAACCGGCCGACCCACCAAAAAAGACCGCAGAGATATAGACGACTACCTGGATGAAACTGAATAAAGAATATTGGGAACAGCGGTACAAGGAAAACCGGCTTGGCTGGGATATCGGTCATGTTTCTTCCCCTTTAAAAAAATATATCGATGGCCTGGAGAACAAGGATATGAAGATCCTGGTTCCCGGGGCCGGCTATGGATACGAAGTCAGTTACCTGCATCAACAGGGGTTCTCCTCCGTCTACGCGGTTGATTATGCCGCTGAACCACTGCAAAGAATTCGCCGGGAAAACCCGAAATTTCCCGAAGAACATTTGATCGAAGGCGATTTCTTTGACATGGAGGAATCGGGTTTTGATCTCATCCTGGAACAAACCTTCTTTTGCTCCCTATCGCCGGAGCTGAGGCCACGATATGTTGAAAAAACCTATAGCCTTTTAACAGAAGGAGGTATGTTATGTGGTTTATTATTTGATTTCCCTTTAACGGAGAACGGCCCTCCTTTTGGGGGTGATTCCCAGATGTACAGGGATCTGTTTCAACCTCCTTTCAAGATCGACACCCTGGAGCGCGCCTATAATTCGATTACCCCGAGACAGGGTAACGAACTGTTTTTTATCTTTACAAAATAAACCCGCGGAGCATGCAGCACAGGATCCTCTCCCATAAAGAGATACAGTACAAAATTGAACGGATCGCATACCAGATCTACGAAGCCAATGTTGATGAGGATTACCTTATCCTGGCAGGGATCGAGGGAGGCGGGCTCAAATTTGCCAGGAAGCTGCAGAAGGTTTTACAGAAGATCACCGATGCAGAAATTGTACTCTGCAAAGTAGAGATGAATAAGAAGGATCCCTTAAGCAGCGGAGTCAAGACTTCTTTAAGTACTGAAGAATACGCTAACCGATCTGTAGTGATCGTAGATGATGTCCTAAACTCGGGAACCACGCTGATCTACGGGGTGCATCATTTTTTACAAACTCCCTTAAAACAATTAAAGACAGCGGTACTCGTGAACCGGAATCACAAGAAATACCCGGTAAAAGCAGATTACAAGGGAATATCCCTGTCTACTTCCCTGCAGGAACATGTAAAGGTTGATTTCCAGTCAAAAAATGACGCCGTTTTTTTAGAGTAAGCCAGTAATTTCTGATACGACCTCTGCCCTATCCTTAGCTGCGGCATTAATAGTATGAGTAGCCTGCATATAGTAATTCCTTCTCTCAAAAAGATGCTTCCCGATAAACTCGGGTAATTCCTCATCCTGTATATCCCGGATAAGGGGTCGTTTTGCCTTTTCTGTTAAAAGTCGTTCATTGAGCACAGGAATAGGAAGACTCAGGTAAAAGACATGTGGAGTACTCTCCAGGATAAGTTTCATATTATTGGAATAGCAAGGTGTACCACCTCCCAGGGCAATGACTATATCTGATGAATCCGTGAGAATTTTTTTTAAGTGAAGATGTTCTTGCTTCCTGAAGTAGATCTCTCCTTTATCGAGGAAAATCTGCGGGATACTGCTACCGAGGTTCTCTTCGATATAATCATCTAAATCGGTAAAAGGAAAACTCAAACGTTCAGCAAGCTCCTTGCCGATAGTAGACTTCCCACTCCCCATATAACCCAGTAAAACAATCTTCATGAAAAATATTTTTCCACAAACTTCCCTCAAAATCAGGGGATTTCAAAGAAATGTCAAAAATATCAGTATTTGCCCTTGAAAAATTAAGAATAGATAGTATATTTGCAGCCGCATTGACAAAGAGATATGCGTTGAAACAATGACTTGGTAGCTCAGTTGGTAGAGCATCTCCCTTTTAAGGAGAGGGTCCTGGGTTCGAGCCCCAGCCAAGTCACTAGCGAAAGCAAAACCCGCCTAAGATAGGCGGGTTTTTTGTTTTACGGCCATGCCAAGTTTACTAGGGCATGGGTAGGAAACAAAAAAGCAGGCAAGCCTAGCCGGAACAGTTCGAGGTTCGGAGTTTGGGGTTTGGGGTTAGAAATAAAGTTTAGTTTTTGCAATTTAGGACGGCGGGGCCCAACGAGCGCAGCGAAGTTAACCCCAGGCGAACCGGTTCGAGGTTCGAAGTTTTAAGTTCGAGTGAAAGATTGCTTTTGCACCTTGGGACGGCTGGGTCCAACGAGCGAAGCGGGCGGTTGGCGGTTGGCAGTTTGGAGTTTGGCGTTTGGCGTTTGGAGTTTGGAGTTTGGAGTTTGGAGTTTGAAATAAAGTGTAGTTTTTGCACCTTGAGACGGCTGTGTCCAAGGCGTTTAACAACTATCTCCTGCCAAGTTACTTTTACCAAAAATCCTATCTGATAAAAAGTATATAAAGCTGGATCTTTTATATCCAATTTTCCATAGCATACATTCGGATCGCATGACCGATGTAACTCTTAAAAACCTTACTACATTTATTATCTATACC